>JARRKS010000270.1:0-7455 GCA_037387865.1 Flavobacteriaceae bacterium | reverse complement strand
GCTCTACGCTCTACAGAAGGTTTTGTAAACTGTTTACGTACTTGTAACTGACGTTTTGTACCAGTCCTATCAAACTTACGCTTAAAGCGTTTTAACGCTCTATCTATATTTTCTCCTTCTTTTATTGGTATAATTAACATAGTGTCTTAACCTCCTCTCTTTTAGAATTTTGGTTGGCAAAGATAATTACTAATTCTTAATTTACAATTAAAAATTAAAAATTATTTTGTTACTGGTTTATATTCTTTTTTATCTATAACTATTTTAGAAATAATCTCACGAAGTATTTCAGATGTTCCACCTCCAATTGGGCCCAATCGGCTGTCACGGAATAAGCGAGCCATAGGATATTCTTCCATATAACCATAACCTCCTAAAAATTGTAAGCACTCATAAACAACCTCGTCTGCCATTTTTGTGGATTGAAGTTTTGAGATGGTAGCCTCTTTTACAACATACTCTTCTTTATTTAATCTATAAGCAACAGAATAGTTATATTCTTTACAAATTTCCATTTGACTATATAAATCTGAAAACTTGTGCCTCAATGCTTGGTACTGCGTTAAATTTTTTCCAAAAGTCTTTCTGTCATTCATATACTGTAATGCATACTCTAGCGCATATTCTGCACGTGCATGAGCATTAATAGCCATCACTAATCGCTCTAATGAAAAATGTTGCATGATATACGAAAAGCCTTTCCCTACTTCTCCCATTAAATTTGATACAGGTACAGTAACATTATCAAAAGCTATTTCTGCTGTATCTGAAGCTCGCCAACCTAATTTATCTAGTTTAGTAACAGAAATTCCTGGTGTATTACTATCTACCACAAACATACTGATACCTTTATTTCCTAGTTCAGGATTTGTTTTAGCAGCGACTACCATATAATCTGAATAGTAACCATTTGTAATAAATGTTTTTGATCCGTTTAATATATAATTGCCGCCTTTCTTTACAGCAGTTGTTCTCATGCCTGCAACATCACTTCCTCCAAAAGGTTCTGTAACTGCGAGACACCCAATTTTATCTCCAGAAATGCTAGGTGCTAAATATTGCTCTTTAATTTCGTGGCTTCCTTCTTTGTTAAGATGCGTCATAGCCAAATAACAATGTGCCCATATGGCTGCAGCAAAACCTCCCGAATTTATTTTCTGAAGCTCTTCTAACAATATAACAGTATAATAAAGATCTAATCCTAATCCACCATAATCTTCAGGATAAGCAAGTCCAAAAAAATGCATATCACCAAATTTCTTCCAAATGAAGCGTTCAATGTTTCCAGTTTTTTCCCATTTTTCAATATGTGGAACGACTTCTTTTTGCAAAAAATCTTTAAGACTTTTTCTAAAAAGTTGATGTTCTTCACTGAAGTACATACTATTCATATTTGCAATTTTTAAAAAATTTAATCGAGGGTCAAATATAATTTAATTATCTCAATTTTATTTACTGGAAAGTCCTTTACTTTTAGCAAATCATCTAATGATTTATATCCTTCACGTAAAGTTCTTTGTTCTATAATGTTATATGCAAGTTGGTAATCTATATGCTGAATGGTAACCAATTGCTCTGTTGTAGCTATATTAATATTTATTTTTTCAACTTGTCTTGGTGTTTTTACTGTAAATTGTTCTTTTATTCTTTCTATAACTTCTGAAGTCAATCCATATACATCTTGTAGTTGTACATCGGCAATAAAGCCACCAACAAATTTGTTTCTAAACTTAACAATTCGTTCTGAAAGTGCTTTACCTATACCATTTACTCTTTGTAACTGACTTGCCGTTGCAGTATTTAAGTCTAATTTCTCTTCAAAAGATTTTGGCGTGTTATATTTATTAAATGTATTTCTATTCTGTGGCTTTGGATTAGTCACCCAATCTGGGAATTTAAAATATGGAGAGATTTTATTAAGTAAAGAATCTGAAACTTGAGTCACTTCCTGAAATTGTTTAGCCGAATTAATCCATTGATTTTGTTTTCTATAATCCAATAGCCTGTCTATTTCTTCATTACTCATCCCTAATGTATAACCTCTATAATCATTTATAAAATTTGGATTGAATGGATATATTTTAGGCTTTCTGTTTTCAATTTCAACTAAGCGCAAAGAATCTATTTCTTTTTGAAATAAGTCAAATTCTTCATCATTAATTTGAGTTTCTTCCGAAGAGAAATTAATAAAAAAGTAAAGGCATTGAGAAATAATAATAAGTATTAACAATAAAAAAATCCCATTTCGTTGTCCTTTTGAAAACTTGAAATGAGATTTCATAATAAATTTTATATAATATTACTCTTTAGAAGCTTTTATTGCATCAAGATAAATTTTTAATTCATCTCTAACTTTAGGGAACAGCAATAATAGACCAATCATATTTGGAAACACTAAAGCTAAAATCATTGCGTCTGAAAATTTAATTACTGCATTAAGAGTTGTTGAAGCTCCTATAACTACAAACAATAAGAACAATATTTTATAAGTTAAATCTGCTGTTTTTCCTCTACCAAATAAATATTTCCAAGATTGGAGTCCATAATAAGACCAAGAAATCATAGTTGAAAATGCAAATAGAATAATAGCAACTGTTAATACATAAGAAAAGTGAGGGATAACAGCATCAAAAGCTCTTGAAGTTAACTCTACACCTCCAACGGCTTTTCCAGTAGCGTTTAAAACAACATTTCCAGAACCATCTCCTCCATAGGTAAATGCAGCTTGAATTGTTGAAGCATCATCCATATTAAAGAAAATAATAACTAATGCCGTCATTGTGCATATTACAACTGTGTCTATAAATGGCTCTAAAAGAGCAACCACCCACCTAATCCTGCCATTGGAGTAAATGCACCTTCAATAATTAATAAAAAGGCATCATCAATAAATCTATAATTAGCAACAATAATAATCACAGCAGCTAATACGTAAATACCTGCCATAAATGGTACTATTTTTTCGGTTACATTTGCTATTCTTTTTATACCGCCTATAATTACAATTGCAACTATTGCTGCTATAACTAGACCAATCCAAAACCCTGAAGTTTGAAAATTCCAACCAACTAAATCAGATAGCTGTTGAGCTGCTTGATTTGATTGAAACGCATTACCACCTCCAAATGAAGCTCCAACACATAATATAGCAAAAAGTGCTGCAAGTATTTTACCAACACCTTTAAGACCTCTTTCTTTTAAACCTTTAGACAGATAGTACATTGGTCCTCCATAAACAGTTCCGTCTTCACCTACATCTCTATATTTAACACCAAGGGTGCATTCAACAAATTTTGTAGACATTCCTATTAACCCGCAAACAATCATCCAAAAGGTTGCTCCTGGCCCACCAAGTGCAATTGCAACAGCAACTCCAGCAATATTTCCTAAACCTACAGTTCCAGAAACTGCAGTTGCTAATGCCTGAAAATGTGACACTTCTCCTTCTTTACTTTCGTCTCTAATAGTATCAGGTAAATCACCGTCAACAATATTTACCGCAACTTTCTCTTCAGCATGATGTCCTCCTTCAATTTCATCATATTTGCCACGTACAGTATTTATAGCTAAAGGGAATTTTAATATACTTGGAAATTTAAAATATATAGTAAAAAATGTAGCTCCAAAAACTAGAAGAATAACTACAAAAGGCACATTATACTCTCCCAAGGGAACTGTCGTGAGAACAAACCCTTCCCACCAATCTGCAACTGGCTGGAATGCTTGGTCTATTCTTTGACCAAAACCTAATGATTCTTCTTCTTGACTTAATAAAACATCACTTGTTAAAATGATGCTGGTTGTTCTAAATTGTATAACGTATTAAGTTTTTGTATTTGTTCAGGTCTACCTAAAACTATAACTTTTGAATTTGGCACTAGTTTTAGGTCTGCTTCTGGGTTTACTATATATTCTCCTTTGGGGTCTTTATATCCAATAACAGTACATCCTGTTTTTCTGCGTAAATCTAAATCTTTAATTGTTTTAATATTTTTTATATCATATAACTTTTCAACTGCAACCTCTTCAATATTTATATTTGCTTTGCCAACAATAGATAGATTGTCAATAAACTCAATTAAATCTGGCACAACAACCAAAGACGCCATGTGGTCTCCTCCTATTTTATCAGGTAATATAACATTATTAGCTCCAGCTAATTTTAATTTCTTGTAAGACGCTTCTTGTGAGGCACGGCTTATAATGTTCATTCCTTTATTTATCTGTCTAGCAGAGAGTACAACAAATAAATTATCAGCATCATTAGGTAACGCAGATATTAAGCACTGTGCCCTATCAATGCCTGCTTTTAAAAGCACTTCATCTTCATTGGCATTTCCTAGAACAAATGGAACAAGATCGCTTTGAAAGTCATCCATTAGATCTTTATTTTTTTCAATAACAACAAATGGTTTTTTATATGCAATTAGTTTTGTCGCCGCTTGCTTACCATTTCTACCATAACCACATAATATATTCTGTAATAATTGTTAAAGCATACCCTACAATAACTACACTTGTTAAAATTAAAAAGATAGTAAATATCTTAGAGACTGGATCAAGAGGGTTCACTTCAGAAAAACCAACAGTGGTAATGGTAATTACAGTCATGTAGATCGCATCTATCCAGGAGTAATTAGACATGATTTTAAAACCTAAAACACCTATTAAAAGCAAAATAATTAGCAATAGAATTGCTGTATATATTTTTGATCTAAAAAGTTTTATAATTGGATTCATAATTTACAAATCAAATACTGAAGAACGTTTTGCATAGAGTAAATCTTTTATACGCATCCAAAAGGCAATAAATAAATACAAAGCAAATCCAAAACCTAATGTTACAAACGTTAAATACATAAAAGAGGTTCTAACTACTTTTGCTCTTATACCCAATCTGTCTGCTATACGTTGACAAACGTAATAACCATGCTTTTGAAAATATAGTAAAGGTTTATAGAAAATATTCATTGTTGCAATTTAAACATTTCTTGTTAAAAGTACGTTTCCAATTTCACATTGTAAACATTTATTTTTATCACAGTAATTTGTCTTTAATTGAATGATTGCTTGCGACTCTAATGCTGATTTAGAAATATGCTTTAATGTATTAAAGGAATCAACAATACTATTTTTTTCAGATGAAATTTCTGAAATAAGCTTAATGATTTCATCATTGATGTCTTTCCCTTGATATTTTGCGTAACTAAATTTAACAGGAATAATGGTATTGATTAAAAGTAAATCTATAAACGATTTGGTAATTTTCTTTTTAGAGTGTTTTGAAACTTTACCAAAATTATAATGTGTTTCCCAATACGATGAAGCTTCAACTTGAAAAAGTTTATAAAAATCTTCAATAGTATTTGTTTCAATAATTTTTGCAAAAAGATTGCTATACTGATTGTACAAATTTGCCAACTGCGACAATCTAATAGTTGGAAAATTTGTAGGTCGTAATCTAAAAAACTGTAACGGAATAACAACAGAACTATCTAAACCAAACTTCTGTTTTAGAAATTTGTGTTCATTTTGAAGTTTCATATAATAAGCATCTTGAATGTCTTCATCTAATAGTTCAGCCTGACCAAAAAACAAAGCTTCGAGTTGAATTAGTTTTGATTGTAATTTTTTTAAAATTGAAAAATCAAAAGAATTAACTAAACTTAAAAAAGCATCACCATTTACTTTTAATCCAAAATTTTTAGCAAGCATTTTAAACAAGACTGCTTCCCAGTTATTAGTTGACGCTTCTAATAATTCGTTTATATTATTTGATTTTCGTTCTAATCGTTCAAAATACAATCGATCTAACCAATTATTAATTACAAAATCATCAACAGTTGCAAAATCATTCTCACAGTTAATCCATTTTTGAGATTTTGAAAACAACTTCTGATAATTATCTAATGCAAATTTTGAAACAAAATGTTTTAATTCCAACGTAGGAATAACAGAATTATCTTTTCTAAAAATATCTGCATCATGTTCCCATACCACATGAAGAATTACATTATCATATGCTTTATCAGTTTCATGATTATGTAAATACCAATCACTCGATTTCAAATGAATTTCTACATTGCCAGCCCAAAGTTGTTCATCTATTTTAAGTTGTGCGTTGAAAAAATCTGGGCCTGAATTCAAATTATGTTGCCCAACAGAAACAACCGTAATAATTTCTCCTATAGCAGATTTTAAATTAGAAATATCAAACTTTTTGTGTTTCCAGATGTAATGAAGAAAGTCTTCTTGCATTTCTCTAAAGTAATCTTACTCAATTAAAAATGCAAATTCGAAATTTGATTTGAACTTAAAAACAATTAACTTTCTACAAGATAAACTCTGGATTTATGATTGTAGACCTGTTTCAATATTTTAAAGCGCATCCAAAATACAACAAAGTTGTTGGTGATGATTATTTAATTGTTGAATATAAGTGTCCTATTAATTCCGAAGAATTTCAGCTTTGGACAGAATCTAATATGATAACCTACGTTATTAGTGGGAAAAAAGATTGGATTGCTCCTGATAAAACTTATGAAATAACTGGTGGTGATGCGTTATTTATTAGAAAAGGTGTTTACTCAACCAAACAACATTTTGAAGTTGAATATTGCGTTATATTGTTTTTTATGACTGATGACTTTATTAGAAGTTTTATTAATGAGCACAGACAAATAAAAGCTACTAAAATTCCATCTAAAGACTTCGAACAAATATTTGAAATTGCAGTCGATGATTCTTTTCAATCATTAATTCTTTCAGTTTTCAATTATCTGCAACAAAATCAAGATATTCCACAAGAATTAATCGAAATAAAGTTTAAAGAACTGTTATTCAATATTATATTAAATCCTAAAAACTATCACCTAACTCAATATTTTAAATCGCTTGAACAAACAATAAAAGTGAACTATGAGCAAATAATGCTGAAAAATTTTCAATATGATTTAAAAATTGAGGACTTTGCAAAACTTTGTAATACAAGTTTATCTACGTTCAAACGTGAATTTAAAACCCAATTTGGTGATACGCCAGCTAATTGGTTAAAACAAAAAAGGTTAGAATATGCAACCTCTCTTTTAACGAATACGAATTTAAATGTAAATGAAGTTTGTTACGAAAGCGGATTTAAAAATGCTTCACATTTTAATAAAGCCTTTAAACAAAAGTATAAGCTAACTCCTAATCAATTTCGATTAAAAAACACCTGATTATCAATTTTTTATATCAAATAACCATTTGAACTTTTAAGAACATCATTTGAGCTTTATGGGAAATAACTTGGTATTCTTTTGCAACATCTTTGCATCAGAAAATAGAAACATTATTAACCTTTAAAATTCAAATAGCATGAGAACTTTATTTTTAACACTAATCAATTTAACAGTATTCATTAATTTACAAGCGCAAGATGTTGCAATGTTATATGCATCTTCGAACATTAATTTG
>JARRKS010000269.1:0-2985 GCA_037387865.1 Flavobacteriaceae bacterium | reverse complement strand
GTGAGCTTAAAACAATTGTTAGGCTTGGATTGGCTCAAAGTAGATTAACTCAAGTTCGTGTTGAAGAGTATGTGGGGCATTGGAAAGAATTAGAATACGAAGTTATGCGTGATTATGCGAATAATTGTTTAATTGTTTGTAATATGGAAAATTTGGATCCTATGGGTGTTCATACAGGTGATTCAATTGTTGTAGCTCCTTCCCAAACGTTAACAAATAGGGAATATCACCTTATGCGTTCTTCAGCAATTAATGCAATACGTCACTTAGGAATAGTAGGAGAATGTAATATTCAATGGGCTTTGAATCAGAAATCAGAAGAATTTCGAGTAATCGAAGTTAACTCTAGAATGTCACGGAGTTCTGCGCTAGCAAGTAAAGTTACTGGCTATCCATTGGCTTACATAGCTACCAAATTAACGATAGGTTATCTTTTGCCTGAACTCATCAATAAAATAACTCAGGCAACTACAGCTTGTTTTGAACCTGCTCTTGACTATGTAGTAATAAAAATACCCAGATGGGATCTACAAAAGTTCAAAAATGTAGACAGACATGTTGGACCTCAAATGCGCTCCGTGGGGGAAGTTATGGCTATTGGTAGATGTCTAGAAGAAGCCCTTCAAAAAGCAACTAGGATGTTGGATAATGGAAAAAAGGGGCTAGTGTGCAATGAAGATCTAGACAAAGAATCAATTGATCAAATAAAAGATATTCTAGCCAATCCAACTGATGAACGACTTTTTAAAATAATAAAAGCTTTAAAATTAGGCTTGTCAATCGAAGAAATTTATCGCCTAAGCGGTGTTGATCCTTTTTTCCTCTATAAACTTCAAAATATAATTGATATGGAAAAAGAGCTCCAATCTCTTAATTTAGCTGATAATTCTGCAGCGGATGTAATCAAAGAAGCAAAACGAATAGGTTTTTCTGATGAACAGATTGCAATATGTCAGAAAACTGATGAATTGAGCATTCGAACTTTTCGAAAAAATAACAACATTATCCCTGTAATTAAACAGATTGACACATTAGCTGCTGAGTGGCCAGCGAAAACAAATTATTTATACCTAACTTATGGCGGGGATGAAGACGACATCGAGCTTAAAAATCATAAAAGCAAAGTTATTGTTTTAGGCTCTGGAGTTTTTAGAATAGGATCTAGTGTAGAGTTCGATTGGTGTGGCGTTAATACTATTTGGGCTCTCAAAAAGAACAATATTCAAGAAGCAATAATGGTTAATTATAATCCTGAGACAGTTTCAACTGATTATGATATCTCAGATAAATTGTATTTTGAAGAATTAACAACAGAGAGAATATTGGATATTTATGAAAAAGAGAATCCTAGTGGACTGATAGCTAGTGTTGGGGGACAAATTCCAAATAATTTAGCAATGAAACTAGCAAATTCTGGAGTTAATTTGCTTGGTACTTCAGCTGAAGATATTGATCTTGCTGAAGATAGATCAAAATTTAGTGCTCTATTAGATAGATTAAATATTCTTCAACCTAGTTGGAGCAAATTAACTTCAATTTCTAGTGCTAAACGATTTGCAGAAAAAATTGGTTATCCTGTACTTGTAAGACCTAGTTACGTATTATCTGGATCAGCTATGAGAGTAGCCTATGGTGCAGTTTCACTGGAGAATTTTCTTAAATTGGCTGCTTTGGTTTCTCGCGATCAACCAGTAGTTATTTCGAAATTCATCAATAAAGCAAAAGAAGTTGAAGTTGATGGGGTTTCTGATGGAGAGACTTGCATTATAGGAGCCATTGTTGAACATGTGGAAAACGCTGGAATTCATAGTGGGGATGCAACTATGAGTATTAGTGTTCCCCCTCAAACTCTTTCCCCTCTTATTCAAAGCAAGATTAAAGATGTAACTTACAAAATAGTGAAGGCTTTAAACATCAAAGGACCGTTTAATATTCAATATCTCGTGAAAGATGATACAGTTTATGTTATTGAGTGTAATTTGAGAGCTTCTCGATCAATACCATTTGTAAGTAAAACTAGAGGAGTTAATTTAATTGAATTAGCAACCTTGGCTATGCTAAATAAAAAATTTGAAAAATTGCCAACCTGTGATCTTCCTGATATTTCTCATGTTAGTGTAAAGGTTCCACAATTTAGTTTTATGCGATTGAGCGGAGCAGATCCAGTATTAGGTGTTGAGATGTTAAGCACAGGTGAAGTAGCTTGTTTGGGTGAAAACTTTGAGGATGCTTTCTCTAAAGCAATACAGGCTGCTCAATTTAGAATTCCTCCAAAGGGTGGTTCTGTTCTAATAACTGTCGGTGGCGAAGAACCTAAAAGAAGAGTAGTTCCTATAGCAAAAGATCTTTCAAATTTAGGGTTTAAGATCTATGCGACTAAACATACTGCCAAGGTTTTAAAGAAGGCCGGATTAGAAGATGTTACTGTGTTGTATAAAGTAAAAGAGACTACTGCTAGTCCAAATATTCTTGATTATTTGCATGAACGAAAAATACATTTAGTTATCAATGTTCCCATGGGAAGAAAAAATAGGAACATTTCTGATGTTTTAACTGATGGCTACATTATCAGAAGACAAGCTGTTGAATTTAATGTTCCTGTCATAACAAATTTAGAGCTTGCTCTAGCTTTAGTAAAAGTTTTGAAGAAGCGAGATACAAATGGAGAGACAATTAGATCTCTCAATGAGTATATGGCAGATCTTCCTTGGAAGCTTTGGTAGACTTTTTGCATAAAATATTAATTTACTTGCTTCTTTTCTAATTGGTATTCATTGGAGGCTATTACAATTCCTGCGAAGAAGAATTTTAGAACTATAAAAGAAATTAATGAAAAGATTCAAAACGGTGATGTTCAAGTTTTAACAGCTTTAGAAATGAAGAAGTTAGTAGAGAGTAGTGGAGTGGAAGTTGCTCTCAAGGAAGTTGATGTTGTTACTACAGGAACTTTTGGTGCAATGTGCTCTTCGGGAGCATTGATAAATG
>JARRKS010000268.1:0-2991 GCA_037387865.1 Flavobacteriaceae bacterium | reverse complement strand
CTGAAATTTCCATCCACATTGCTTATCACGCCATGTGTTGTGGTATTAAACTGTATGGCTGCATAAGGTATAGGTTGCTGATTAATGGAATCTAAAATTCTACCCGAAAAATTTTGTGCTAGCAGTAAATTTGATAAACTTAACAAGGATATAAGTAGGTAATGCTTTAAATTCATTCTGATTGTTTATACATAAATAACGAATTACAACAAATTTTGTTACACAAACATAATTGAAACGAGTTATTGGAAGAACTCAAATTTAAAGCGGTTATGATTAACTCACAACCGCTTTAATGTTAAAAGCTTTATACTTAAATAGAAAAGAATCCTACTCTTTTAGTTTCTTATCACTTTTTTTCTCCGTTTCTTTACGTTCTTCTTTATATTTTGCTAATTGTTCTTTTTTTGAAGCTTCAATTTCTGCTTCTTGTTCTTTTTTTAATTCTTGCAATGCGGCTTCATTTTCAGCATTAACTGTTGTTTTTGTCCTGACTTCTTCTTTACCAATTATCTTTTTAGTAGAATAAACTTCATCTTGATTTTCAACTTCAGTCTCATTGATTTCAATAATTTGTATTTCTTTTTTCACTACTACTGTTTCAGTGGTTTCCTCATTAAGCCCTTTAACAGTAACTGTTTTTGTTATAATTTCTTCTATTGTGTCTCTTAATTTATCGTTTTTTACTTGAGCTTGTAAAATGAATGAGGAAGTAAAAAGTAATGCAAAAAGTAAAATAATATTTTTCATGTTGTAAGATTTTATTAGTCACTTATCAAGGTAAGAATAAATAGAATTATAGCCAAACATTTGTATATGTTAAGTTTGTAAAAATCAAAGAGATAATTAATGGATAAATTTAATTGAAGATGTATATTTGCAGCCATTAAAAAAACATGAAATGAAAGCAGGTATTGTAGGATTGCCAAATGTTGGAAAATCAACTCTATTTAATTGTTTGTCAAACGCTAAAGCGCAAAGTGCAAATTTTCCATTTTGTACAATTGAACCAAACATTGGAGTAGTAAATGTTCCAGATCCAAGGTTGGAGAAATTAGAAGAATTAGTTAAACCACAACGTGTTTTACCTGCTACTGTAGAAATTGTAGATATTGCAGGCTTGGTAAAGGGCGCAAGTAAAGGTGAAGGTCTTGGTAATCAATTTTTGGCAAACATTCGTGAAACAGATGCTATTTTGCATGTGTTGCGTTGTTTTGATAATGATAATATTGTTCATGTTGATGGTAATATTAATCCGATTAGAGATAAAGAAACCATTGATATGGAGCTTCAGCTTAAAGATTTGGAAACTGTTGAAAAGAAGTTAGATAAAGTAAGTCGTGCAGCAAAAACTGGAAATAAAGATGCTCAAAAAGAACAGGCAGTTTTACAAAAAATTAAATCTGGTTTAGAAGAAGGAAGTTCAGTGAGAACACTTGAGTTTGATGAAGACGATTATATAGATTTTGTAAAGCCTTCGCAATTTATAACTGATAAACCTGTGATGTATGTTTGTAATGTTGATGAAGCTTCAGCTGTTTCTGGAAATGCTTATGTAGAAAAAGTAAAGGAAGCTGTTAAAGATGAAAAAGCTGAAGTTCTGGTTTTAGCAGTTGGGACAGAAGCCGATATTAATGAATTGGATGATTACGAAGAGCGTCAGATGTTTTTACAAGATATTGGTTTAGACGAGCCAGGTTCATCAAAGTTGATTCGTTCAGCATATAAATTATTAAATCAACAAACCTATTTTACCGCAGGTGAAAAAGAAGTGCGTGCTTGGACCATAGATGTTGGTGCAACGGCGCCTCAAGCAGCAGGAGTTATACATACCGATTTTGAAAAAGGCTTTATTCGTGCCGAAGTGATTAGCTATAGCGACTATGTTAACTTTGGTAGTGAAGCTAAAGTAAAAGAAGCAGGAAAAATGCGTGTAGAAGGGAAAAATTACATCGTTAAAGATGGTGATGTAATGCACTTTTTGTTTAACGTATGATAGAATAAGAGTAGTTAAGCCCGAATAGATTTTTGATTTAGTCTTTCAAAACGAGTTTAATCTCTTGGATATCATTATCTTTTGTTACTACTTCAAATGATTTTTCTAAATTATGTTTGGAGTTGGAAACTACGATTTTGTAGTCTGTATTTTTAAGTAATTTAAAATTTAAGAATTTATTCATATCGTCTGTGCTAGTCGGCGAGTAACCAAAATCAACAATTTGATTATCCTTTATCACATCTACGCGGCAAGCTAATCTAGAATCACTTTTGTTGTTGTCTTCATCTTTAAACACTACAATTTCAACCATAATTTCGTCATCGGAAAGCTTTTCATTTTTAATAGACTCATTATATAAATCTATATAGCGCTGTGTAACATTTACACCATGAATATAAGGTCCATCATCATCTGTTGATTCGTTTTTTGAAGATTGTTGCCATTCCTTCAATCTATCACGAAAGTTTTCAGGTACTTGGTTGTTTTCTAGTTGCCCATACAAATATTTTACAGCTTTACCAGCATAGTAAAATTGTCCTGTTGGTTTATAGGAAACTGCATATATCCAATGCAATGGATTACTGGGGTCAGCTTTTCCTGCATCTTTTAAAAACCACGATTTATTAAGATCTTCGGGGTAATACTCAATAAATTTCCATTGGTTGTCAATCCATACTTCTGTCCATGTATGGTTTCCTCTCATGTTAGTCCACATGGCTGTTCCTGCCATCCGTGAAGGAATTCCAACAGACCTAAATGCATCCGTTAAAATAATGGACAGCCCAGTACAGGTAGCCATATTTTCAGACATAGCCTCTTTAGGGCTAGAATCTACTATCGATCTATTTATATTATACTCAACTTTTACTTCTTTATTAATGGGTTTTGCAATAGCAAAAATGGCATCTTTTAAATTATCTTTATCATCAACATATTTTGAAAAACGTTCAAAGAAATCTTTCCGCCATGGGTCACGAGTTTCTGCAACATTG
>JARRKS010000267.1:0-2996 GCA_037387865.1 Flavobacteriaceae bacterium | reverse complement strand
CAATATCTCAAAAGGAGATTATAACCAAAGTCAGATAGCTTCTTTCTTAACTGTTTATATGATGAGAAGTATTACCATCGAAGAACTTCAAGGGTTTCGAGATGCACTTTTAGAACTTTGTATTCCTGTTCATCTAGAAGAATATAATACTATAGATTTATGTGGAACTGGAGGCGATGGAAAAGACACATTCAATATTTCTACATTAGCTTCCTTTGTCACTGCTGGAGCAGATATAAATGTTACTAAACATGGAAACTATGGAGTTTCTTCTGCTTGTGGATCTTCCAATGTCTTGGAATTTTTAGGAGTGAAATTCAGTAATGATATTGAGTTTTTAAAAACATGTTTAGAAAAATCAAGTATATGTGTACTACATGCACCTTTGTTTCATCCAGCAATGAAGAACGTCGCCCCTATTCGTCGTGAATTGGGTGTGAAAACATTTTTTAATATGTTAGGTCCCATGGTAAATCCTGCATTTCCAAAGAATCAAATGGTTGGCGTTTTCAGTTTAGAACTATTACGCATGTATAGTTATCTTTATGAAAATACAGATAAAAATTACAGTATTGTTCATGCTTTAGATGGTTATGACGAAATTTCACTAACAAGTGCTGCTAAAGTGATAAATAATAAATCAGAACAAATTGTAAATCCTGATAATTTCGGATTAAAACCATTGCAACAAAAAGATATTTATGGCGGAAATTCAATAGAAAGTTCTGCTAAAATATTTGTAGATGTTTTGGATGGCAATGGTACAGATGCACAAAATAATGTGGTTTGCGCCAATGCTTCTTTGGCAATTTCAACTGTAAAAGATATCCCTTTTGAAGATAGTTTTAACCTTGCCAAAGAGTCTTTAATAAGTGGAAAAGCAAAGCAGTCATTTAAAAAACTTGTAGAATTAAGCCAGTAGCATGAATATTCTTGATAAAATAATAGCAGATAAGGAGATAGAAGTTAAACTTCGTAAAAAGCTTGTTCCTATTGAACAATTAGAGCAATCCGTTTTATTTAACAGAGAGACAATTTCTTTATCAAATAAATTAAAAAATAGTTCTTCAGGTATTATTGCAGAGCATAAAAGACGCTCACCTTCAAAATCAGTTATCAATCAGGATTTAAATGTTTTTGATGTTGCCAAAGGCTATGAAAAAGCAGGTGTTTGTGGTATGTCTGTCCTTACAGATGGTAAATATTTTGGTGGCTCTTTAGACGACTTACTAATTGCAAGGGCCAGCTGCAAATTGCCTTTATTGAGAAAAGAATTTATAATCGATCCTTACCAAATTGTTGAAGCACGTGCTCATGGCGCAGATGTTATATTATTAATTGCTGCTGTTCTATCTAAAGATGAAATCAAATGCTATTCAGAATTGGCGGAAAGTTTAAATCTTGAAGTACTTTTGGAAGTTCATAATGAAAAGGAGTTGAAAAAATCAATAAATGAATCTGTTACAATGATTGGTGTTAATAACAGAAATCTTAAAACCTTTGAGGTAAGTTTAGAAACCAGCAAAGAATTGAGTTCATTAATTCCAGATGATTTTGTAAAGGTCTCGGAAAGTGGTATAAGTAGTATTGAATCTATTCAAGAATTGCAACATTATGGATATCAAGGTTTTTTAATTGGTGAGAACTTTATGAAAACCAACAGTGCTGGTGAAAGTGCCAAAGAATTTATTGAAAAGTTAGAAAAATGAAACTGAAAGTTTGTGGCATGAAATACAAAGATAATATTACAGAAGTTGCAAGTTTGCAACCAAATTATCTTGGTTTTATTTTTCATAATAAATCTGCTCGCTACTTTAATGGAACAATTCCTAAATTACCAAAAACAGTTAAAAAAGTTGGCGTTTTTGTTGATGCATCAATCAATGAAATTATTGAAAAAGTGAACAAATATAATTTACAGGCTGTACAATTACACGGTAATGAATCATCAGAATTTTGTAAAAATCTGAATTCTTTGAATATCGAAATCATAAAGGTATTATCTATCAAAGACACTTTCGATTTTTCAATTTTAAATCCTTACGAATCTGTTTGTGATTATTTTCTGTTCGACACCAAAGGTAAATTGCCAGGAGGAAATGGTTACGCATTCAATTGGAATGTGTTGAAAGATTATCCATCAGATAAACATTATTTTTTAAGTGGTGGAATAGGTTTAGAAGAAACTGAAAATTTGCAAGATTTCCTGAAGACAGAAGCTTCAAATAAATGTTATGCCATTGATGTAAACAGTAAATTTGAAATTGAACCAGGACTAAAAAACATTGAATTACTAAAAAAATTTAAATCTCAACTATGAGTTATAATATAGACAATATAGGTTACTACGGAGAATTTGGAGGTGCATACATTCCCGAAATGCTATATCCAAATGTTGAAGAATTACGTCAGAACTATTTGAAAGTCATGGCAGAACCTTCATTTATAAAAGAATTCAATCAATTATTGAAAGATTATGTTGGTAGACCTTCTCCACTCTATTTTGCAAAACGCCTTTCTGAAAAATACAATACAAAAATCTATCTAAAACGTGAAGATCTAAATCATACAGGTGCTCATAAAATAAACAACACCATTGGTCAAATTTTAATGGCAAAACGTCTTGGGAAAACCAGAATTATAGCCGAAACCGGTGCAGGTCAACATGGTGTAGCCACTGCAACAGTTTGTGCACTTATGGGATTGGAATGTATTGTATATATGGGTGAAATTGATATTGCTCGTCAGGCACCAAACGTGGCAAGAATGAAAATGCTTGGTGCTACAGTTGTTCCAGCATTGTCTGGAAGCAGAACCTTAAAAGATGCAACTAATGAAGCTATTAGAGATTGGATAAATAATCCTGTAAATACACACTATATTATTGGAAGTGTGGTTGGGCCTCATCCTTATCCAGATATGGTAGCTAGATTTCAATCGGTTGTATCTGAAGAAATTAAATGGCAATTAAAAGAACAGGAAAATACAGAAAAGCC
>JARRKS010000266.1:0-2997 GCA_037387865.1 Flavobacteriaceae bacterium | reverse complement strand
CTAAAAAGTTAAACAGTATTAGTGGTTTTACGTTGTCCACAATTTATGAATTAAGAGATACAATTTGGGCTATGAATAAAAGTGAAATTACTTTTGAAGATTTAAAAGTACGTATCTCAAATTTTATAGAAAAAGCAAATTTATCAGCTCATAACACATTATTTAATTTTGAAGTGGAAAAAAATTTAGAGAATGAAAAAGCATTTACATCTGTAGAAGGCATGAACATTTACAGAATAATACAAGAAGCGGTTAACAATGCTATAAAGTATGCCAATGCCAAACACATTAATGTTGCTTTTCTAAAAAGTTTAGATAATATGGATATTAGTGTAAAAGATGATGGTATTGGGTTTGATATAGATAATACAGAATTTGGAAATGGATTAAATAATATTCAAAAAAGAGCGAAAGATTTAAACGCCAACGTTGAGTTTATTTCTTCACCAACTAGTGGAACCGAGATTTTAGTAAAAAAGCCTATCTAAACAGCTGAACAAATAAAAATGCATATCAAAATAGCCATAGCAGACGACAATACATTTCTAATTAAAGCCATTGCTGAAAAATTATCTTTTTTCAGTGATCTCAAACTAAAATTCTCTGCCTTAAATGGATCAGATTTGCTTTCAAAACTTGAAGAAGATCATAACCTTGACCTCATATTGATGGATATTGAAATGCCCATATTAAACGGTATAGAAACTACTGAAATAGTAAAAAATAAATATCCGCAAATCAAAATAATAATGCTTACAGTCTTTGACAATGATGAGAATATATTTATGTCCATAAAGGCAGGAGCTGATGGCTATTTACTTAAAGAAATTAATGCCAAAGACTTGCATGATGGCATACTTGAAACACTTAATGGAGGCGCAGCAATGAACCCTTCTATAGCATTGAAAACACTTAAACTGTTGCGCAACCCAATAGATATTGAAAATTTTCAGGAGCAAGAGGATATTAAATTAACATCTCGTGAGATTGAAGTTTTAGAACAATTGAGTAAAGGATTAAGCTATCAATTAATTGCAGAAAACTTATTTCTTTCGACTGGTACAGTAAGAAAACATATTGAAAACATTTATAAAAAACTTCAAGTTCATAACAAATTTGAAGCTGTTCAAAAAGCCAAAAAGAACAAGCTGATTTAATACAAAGAAATCAAACTTTTAGAAAATAACCCCATTTCTTCAAGTGTACCTGTACTTATTCTGCACCAATCATAAAATGGCGGAAAAGCCCTGCCAATCATTACGCCTTTATCATACATAAGTTGACCTAATTCATTGATGTTTCTGCCAGATTTAAAGAAAATAAAATTTGCATTAGAGTGAATATACCTTAAATCCAAATGATCTAAAGTATTATAAATTAAGGCTTTTGCTTCTTTATTTTTTTGAAGTGAAAAATTGTAAAACTCTTCATCCTTTAAAGCTTCTTTTGCACCTTCAATAGCATAAACATTACTCATAGCAACGATGTTACTTCGTATTTTTCTTGCTAATTCTGGTTTTGCAATTAAATATCCAATACGCATTCCTGCCATACCATAAACTTTAGAGAATGTTTTTGAGACAACAACATTTTCGCCTTTTTTTACAAGTTCAATCATACTTGGATAAGTTGGATCTTCTATATATTCGTAATAAGCTTCATCACTAAAAACAACAGTCTTTTTTCCAACAGAATAACAGAAGTCCAGTAAAACATTTTTAGGCAAAAGCGTAGACGTAGGATTATTAGGATTACAGATAAAAACCATTTTGGTTTTTGACGAAATTCGTTTTTCTATTTCTTCTAAATCATATCCTAAATTTTCGTCAACTGGAACCCAATTTATATTAGCGCCCCACATTTCCGCATATTGCATCATGGCCAAAAAAGTAGGTTTTGCAGCTATTATTTCACCGCCATTGGCAGTAAATGTGATTCCAGCTATTTTTAAGCCTTCTGTTGAACCACCAGTAATTATAATACTTTCTTTTGAAACGCCATGCTTATTGGCAAGCATTCCTGCCAAGTCATTGGCATAGGAATAAGGATATCGGCATCCGTCATCAAAAGCATTTTTAACAGCATTTCTTACCCTTTCAGATGGACCATACGGATTCTCATTAGAACTTAAACGAATAGGTTTGGTTAACTTTCTAGGATTGAATTTTTTTATTTCATCAGCCGATAACGTCTGAAATCCGTTTAATAAAGTAAAACCACCAACAAGTGAAGCAGTTTTTAGCCATTGTCTTCTATTGAGTTCCATAATGATAAGTTGAAGTATGCACCAAGTTACTCAATTAAAGACTATTTTACAACAATCCTTTTTACGCTTCTCCAACCACCACCATTAATGGCATCGATATTATTTAAATTTAGGAATTTAGCAGCTTTAGCTGATCGAACACCACTTTCACAATACACAATGAATGGTTTGTTTAAGGCTTTTAATTTTCCAACTTTATGGTGCAAATCTTGTAACGGAATATTTTTTGAATTAGGCAGTGAATTTGATTTAAATTCTCTTGCCGTTCTTACATCTAAAAGAATAGCATTTTTGTCAAGGTAGTCTTTTATCTTTTGTTCTTTGTTTCCAAATAGAAAATCTAGTAATCCCATTTTATTTTTTTATTTATTGCAAATTACTTCTTTTTATTGTGATTTAAATATAACAGCTGTTACAAGACATTTTTTAATTATCTTCATACTTTATTCTAGACTAATTTCATGAACAAAGAAATCTTATTGCAAATACACGATAGGATAAAACCATATATACACAAAACTCCTATACTAACGTCACATCTGATAGATGAAATGCTTAGTGCACATATCTATTTTAAATGCGAAAACTTTCAAAAGATGGGTGCTTTCAAAATGCGTGGCGCTACCAATGCACTTTTAAGCTTATCCGAAGAACAAAGAGAAAAAGGAGTGGTTACACATTCATCAGGAAATTTTGCGCAAGCCATTGCATTGGCAGCGAAACAACTTGCA
>JARRKS010000265.1:4333-5841 GCA_037387865.1 Flavobacteriaceae bacterium | reverse complement strand
GTTAGTTTTTTCTTCGCATGCTGATTATCTATACGTTTTTGTCCACCTCCTAAATGAGCCAGTGCAATCCTATCGTTTAGTTTTTTAAGTTTTGGGTCCATGTTTTAGTTGTTTGGTAATCGTAACATTTTTTGATCTTCTAAATATTGTTTAAGAGCAAGAATGGCAGCTATTTTGGCTTCTTTTTCCATTCCTTCTTTTAAGGCTTCTGGAGAATAATATTTTTTTACAAAGTGTGTATCAAAATATCCTGAACGAAAAGCCTCATGTTGACATACAAATTTTCCAAAAGGTAATGTAGTTTGAACCCCTTTAATGTGATAATTATCTATAGCTGTTATCATGAGCTGAATAGCTTCATCGCGTGTTTTTCCGAAGGTGATTAATTTAGAAAGCATTGGGTCATAATATATTGGGATATCCATACCTTCTTCAAAACCATTATCAACACGAATATTCTCTCCTTCAGGGATTTTATATACATCTAAATGCCCAACACTTGGAAGAAAATCAGTTAAGGGGTCTTCAGCATAAACTCTCAATTCTAGAGCATGACCATTAATCTGTAAATCTTCTTGTTTTATTGACAATGCCTCACCACGTGCTACTTTAATTTGTAATTCTACCAGATCCACACCAGTAATCCATTCTGATACTGGATGCTCAACTTGTAATCGTGTATTCATTTCCAGGAAATAAAAGTTATGTTTATCATCTAATAGAAATTCTACAGTACCAGCACCTAGATAGTTACATGACTTGGCAACATTAATGGCAGCTTGTCCCATTTGATCTCTCAACTCTGGAGTAAGAACAGATGATGGAGCCTCTTCAACCACTTTTTGGTGTCGTCTTTGTATGCTACACTCACGTTCGAAAAAATGAAGGACGTTGCCATGACTATCTGCCATTACCTGTATTTCGACATGTCTAGGAGACGTCACATATTTTTCAATAAAAACAGAACCATCTCCAAAAGCAGATTTTGCTTCGCTAATGGCACGATTCATTTGAGATTCTAAATCACTTTCTTTTTCTACGATACGCATTCCTTTTCCACCACCACCTGCTGAAGCCTTAATAAGTATTGGAAACCCAATTTGTTTTGCAACAGTTTTAGCTTTAGTGACATCTGATATGGCTTTATCTATACCAGGAACCATAGGAATATTATAAGCTTTAACAGCTTCTTTGGCGGCTAATTTGCTCCCCATAATTTTGATGGCATCAGATTTCGGACCAATAAATATGATGTTATTGTCTTCACAAAGTTCAGCAAAATCAGCATTTTCACTTAAGAATCCATAACCTGGATGGATACCATCTACGTTAAGCTGTTTTGCTGCTTCAATAATTTTATCACCACATAAATACGATTGATTAGAAGGTGGTTCACCAATACAAATAGCTTCGTCAGCAAATTTTACATGTGGCGAATTGCGATCAACTGTTGAATACACTGCAACACTTCTGATACCCATTTTTTGAGCCGTTTTCATAACTCTAAT
>JARRKS010000265.1:3020-4295 GCA_037387865.1 Flavobacteriaceae bacterium | reverse complement strand
AAATTCTATGAGCAGTTGTCCTTTTTCGATAGCATCTCCTTTAGACACTGAAATAGATTTTATTTTCCCATCTCTTGGTGAAACAATGATATTTTCCATTTTCATAGCCTCTAGTATAAGTAGTTGCTGGTCTTCTTTTACTTCTTCACCAGATTTTACACTAATATCTAAAATGAGTCCGGGCATAGGAGCTTTGATGGTGTCTATATGTTTTGTGGAGCCAACTGTAAATCCCATTTTCTTTATTAATAAATCTAAATCATTGGCAATAGAAATATCATAATTATTATTATTGACGTTAACAGAATACCTTTTATTATTAAAATCCTTTTTTAAAATTTCTGCCTTGTATGAAACATTCTTTTTTAAAATATGGAATTTATTTTTGGAGGTTTTTACAACATCAATTTTGGAGATATCATCTTGAGTTATATCGAATTCGTAATTATTATTTATAGTAACATTATAAGCCATAATATGTTGAATGTTATTTTTATAAAAATACAGTTATTTGTGCGGTATTCAATGAATCTACAAAATTATTGATAAAGTAAATTGAATATTATGATGAATATCATAATATAGAAAAATGCAAATTTATTTGTTTAAAAAGAAAGACCCTTCCTGATGCTCTGGTACCGCTGTAAAAGCCCGAACAAGAGCGACATGTATTCCACCACTGGTAACATACATAATATTCTCTATGGCTGCAAAACCCATAGATACCATAACAGCATAAACAATGCCATCAAACGGTTCGTTAAATGCATTTTTTGGTTGAGCATAATATCTCACAATAACATATTTGCTAAATTCTTCTATAAGTGCAACAACAAAAAAAGCTTTTATAAACTGTTGCCACACACTATAATTATCTGGTAAAGGCAATACAAAACTTGATAAAACATAAAGTATTGTAGAAATAATAATACTTACAAAAGCACCTAATAAGAAAGTATAAAGAAGTAATTTTTTAGGTTCTTTTTCATATTTATCTTTTAGATAAATGTATAATATGATTACAAATACTGGCGCAACAGCTAATAACAGTAATTTCATTAGGTTAGGATACTTTTAATTTGATTTAATACAAACAAATAATAGGATTTGTTTGATGGCACAAAATGCTTATCGATACCAATATGTTCTATTAGCCACCAAAAGTTATCTAATGATACAAGCTTTAAAGCTTCAACTTCTTCAATCTGTGGTGATAATTTTGATAAAGGAACTTTTAACTCTGTTATAAATTTATTATGAAATTCATTTTAAATG
>JARRKS010000265.1:0-3011 GCA_037387865.1 Flavobacteriaceae bacterium | reverse complement strand
AAGTCGCTTTCAGAAATTTCGAGACCGATTTCCTCTTTGGTTTCTCTAACTGCAGCTTGCTTTGCAGTTTCACCAGCATCTATATGTCCAGCAACAGAAACGTCCCACATTAATGGGCAGATATCTTTTTTGGCCGAACGCTGTGACAATAATACGTTACCATTTTTTGTGTAAAACCAGATATGAGCAGTATGGTGATAATGGCCTTTTTGATGAATTTCAGATTTTGGTGCAGATGTACCTGTTGGTTTGCCTTCTTTAGTGACGATATCAATGTATTCTTCCATAAAAAATAGTTGTCATTACCAGGACGATTCAAAGCATTGAACAGTGAAGTAATCTTTTACAATAAAAATTAATTCATGCGCTTGCCACGATTTTTTTCAAAAATCTCGTAATCACGAAATTAATCTATTCAAAATAGCTAAACGTATCTCCTTCTTTAATTTTAAGGAGTGTTTCATAAATGATTCTGATCACATTTTCTACATCATCTTTATGAACCATCTCAACTGTAGTATGCATATAGCGTAACGGCAATGAGATTAAAGCACTGGCAACGCCGCCATTGCTATATGCAAATGCATCTGTATCTGTTCCAGTTGCTCTGGATAAGGCCGAACGTTGAAATGGTATTTTCTTTTCTTCTGCAGTGTCTATGATTAAATCCCTTAATTTTTGTTGTACTGCAGGCGCATAAGCAACTACAGGACCTTTACCGATTTCCAAATGACCTTCTTTTTTCTTGTCTATCATTGGTGTTGTAGTATCGTGTGTGACATCTGTAACTATTGCAACATTAGGCTTAATAGTTTGTGTAATCATTTCAGCTCCACGTAAGCCAATTTCTTCTTGAACTGAATTGGTAATGTATAAACCAAAAGGTAGTTTTTTCTTATTGTCATGAAGTAATCTTGCAACTTCAGCAATCATAAATCCACCCATTCTATTATCTAATGCACGGCAAACAAATTTATCACCATTCAGAATATGAAATTCGTCAGGGTAGGTAATTACACAACCTACATGAACGCCCAATTTTTCTACTTCTTCTTTATCTTTTGCTCCAATATCTATAGTAATATTATCAGGCTTTGGAGGCTCTTCTTTTGTACGGCTTCGTGTATGTATAGCAGGCCAGCCAAAAACACCTTTTAGAATACCCTTTTTGGTATGGATATTTACAATTTTACTTGGTGCAATCTGGTGATCACTTCCTCCATTTCTTATCACATAGATAAGCCCATTGTCCGAAATATAATTGACATACCATGAAATTTCATCAGCATGACCTTCTATAACCACTTTATATTTTGCTTTAGGGTTTATAACGCCAACAGCACTACCATAAGTGTCGGTAATAAACTCATCTACATAAGGCTTTAAATAATTCATCCATATTTTTTGCCCATCCCATTCGTATCCTGTTGGAGCTGCATTATTTAGATATTTTTCTAAAAAGTCTAGTGATTTTTTATTCAATATTTTCTTCTTTGCCATCTGTAAAAAATTTGTACTAAAATAGCAATATTAATAAGAAATTAAGGTTTTACAGTATGTAAATTACTAAATTTGAATCGATTTTTTTATGTTTAAATATGAAGAACCTAATCTACATTTTTATGATCTTTCCAATATATTGTTTTGCTCAAGCCAATGAGGTAGAGCAAGACTCTCTGGAGTATGATTATATTTTGGTAGAAGGCGATTCTATTGCTACTAATGCGATTAACCTAGACGAGGTTATGCTATTACATAAATTGCAGTTTAATAGCAAGGAAGACCGAAAGCGCTATCTTATATTAAGACGAAAAACGATTAAGGTTTATCCGTATGCTAAACTTGCTGCAGAAAGATTACAATCCTTAAATGATAGACTTGAACTTCTTAAAAAGAAAAGAGACAAAAAAATTTATACAAAAAGAATTCAAAAATATATTGAAGGTGAGTTTTCAGACGAACTCAAAAAACTAACTAGAACAGAAGGTCAGATATTGGTTGTATTGATTCACAGACAAACAGGAAAAACTACATTTGATCTCGTTAAAGACCTCCGTACGGGATGGCGTGCCTTTTGGTATAATAATACGGCAAAACTATTTAACATTTCTTTGAAAACAGAATTTGACCCTGAACATGTAAAAGAACATTATTTAATTGAAGATATTCTCCAACGAAATTTCCAAAGTGGTGTTTTAGAGAGGCAGGAGCCAGCCATTGATTTTGATTTTTTTGAACTTACTGAAAAGTGGCTCACTCCAGATAACAAAACGGCTTTAAATGAGACGCCAAAGTAAACAAGAAGAATTCTTAAATGCTTTAACTCATAGTATTGGTGTGTTATTGGGAATTGTTGGACTTATTCTGCTTGTTCTATTCAATACTGAAAAAACAGAATGGAGTTTATTTAGTGTTATTGTTTACGGTATTTCTATTATTGTGTTATTTACTGCTTCAACATTATACCATTCTGTAAGAGCAGATTTTCACAAACACTATTTCAGGATTGTAGATCATATAAGTATTTATCTCCTTATTGCCGGAACATACACACCAGTTTCATTAATTACTTTAGAAGAGAGTAGAGGCTATCCTTTATTTTGGATTGTATGGTGCATAGCGGGATTTGGTATTGTACTCAAATTATTCTTCACCGGTAGATTCGAAATATTTTCTACGCTGTTGTATCTGGTTATGGGTTGGTTGATTGTTTTTGATTTTTCTACTTTATCCGAAAGTATTGGGAGTAATGGCGTTCTACTTCTCTTTGCAGGTGGTTTATTTTACACACTTGGTATTATATTCTACATTATAGAAAAGATTCCTTGCAATCATGTGATTTGGCATTTATTTGTATTAGGTGGAGCCATTTGTCATTTTTTTATGATATTTAAATATATAATCTAGATATGATTGATTTTAGAAAAGCTACAAACAAAAACGATTATTTGTTAATAGAACAATTAGCAGATAGTATTTGGCGTGAACATTATATACCAATTATTGGAATA
>JARRKS010000264.1:0-3026 GCA_037387865.1 Flavobacteriaceae bacterium | reverse complement strand
CATAAAGGTCCGCGTTTACAATATCAACACTGTTAATTTTTTTCACCTCCTCTTTTCTTCCAATATAATTTGGCTACAGAGCGGTTTTCAGTCTTTTTTACATTCAGGGATTTCTTTTAGTTCATTTCTGTTTTTACTAAGAGTAATTACATCGCCAACTGATCTAACGTACTCTACTGGGAGACAGATTGTAATATGACCAAGGTATGGTTTTTTAAATTCCAGTTCTTTTGTTGCTTCTTTAGTTAATTTAATCTGCACGTGAGTTATTTTCCAATTATTATCCATGTCCGCTTCAGTGATTTCACCGACGTTAAAAGCGTCTTTGGTAATTACCATTTTTCCTTTTAACCTAGTAATTTCTGTCATAAATAATCAGTTATTATTAACTATGAAGTTTAGATAAATTTTATGGACCGTATAATAAGTTCATTATCACATTCATTTTTTGTCTTTCTTTTACTCTATAAATAATTTTCATATTCTACTTAAGACTAAGGACACCTTTTATGTCTCCATCACCTGAATATTCGATGTTAAAGCCCATTTTTTTCAAAAACTTAATTCCAACATAATTATTTGGTAACATAAAAGAGTAAATGGTTTCAATTTTCTTATCTCTACATATATTTATCATATGCTCAACCATCATTGTGCCTAATCCATGACCTTGCCAACGATCGATAACAATAAATGCTAATTCCCCACTTTTACCATCAGGATTGACAGTGAATCTGACTACTCCCAACATCTTCTTTTCTTTTTCTTGAAGCTCTGCTACAATAGCAATTTCTTTTTTATAATTTATGTCACAATATCGTACCCTAACTTCGTGGGGCGTTTCCCTAATTACATTAAAGAACCTGTTCCAAACAGATTTCTCTGAAAAGTTTCTAAACATTTCAAGCCATAACATTTCGTCCTCAGGCTTTATCGAGCGAAGAATAACTTCAGTTCCATCCCGAAGTTTTTTTCTAGTTTCAAACTCTTTTGGATAAGGAATCATTATTTATCATTCAATTAAAAAAGATTACAAATCTACCTATTACTATTATTGCACTAATCATTATTTCCCACAACATCACAGTTTTAGGGCTTGTATTGTGATGCTCTTGTTAAGTTAAAGAAAAAATTTATGACCAAATCAAAAAAAGAAATACAGAGAATTATCTGTAAATTTCTTCAAGTTTAATGTTTAAATTGAATTTTCTCGACTTGCATAAAGAAAGCCAAAATTCACGCCAGTTCTTGGTGTACTCTTTGCGTGGTGTATTCCATGCGCATTTAGTATGCGTTTGATGTATTTACCCTTTGGATGATAACCAATTTTCACTCTTTTATGAAAAAATACATCATGAACCAAAAAATAACCGATACCATAAAACATTATTCCAATTCCAATAGCCAATTTAATATCAAATCCGGAAAGTATTCCTGTTAATATAAAAAGAAAGGAAATGATTGCAAAAATTACCCCAAAAAAGTCATTTTTTTCAAATCGGCCTTTTCTTGGATAATGGTGATCCTTGTGAATAAACCATCCAAAGCCATGCATAACATATTTGTGAAGAAACCATGCTACTCCTTCCATTAAAACAAAAACACCTAAAATAACCATCACGTCTACTGTAATTTCTGTTATCATTTTAGGTTGCCTCATTTTGCATGTTTAAAGTTAATAATTATTGTTTTATAAGACCTGTTTTAAACTTTCCAGATTAAGTTTAGTGTTTGCACAGCCATTTTTAGTTAAAATAACACCCTGACCGGGTATTTCTAATTTCTTTAGAAGCCCAAGCGCCATCTTTAATTCAGAACCACATGCTATCCCAACTACAGCTGTATAATTTTTTTCTCTTAGAATCTTTTCAGCACAAGAACCACCGGGTATAACATACACGTCATAACCTTTTTCCTTTCCCAATTTTACTACATTATTTACTAGACAATCTTCTTGACAGTGGTTGCAAGTATAACTTGGAATTTCTGGATTAAAATCAGCCATACATTGTCGATCCATATGAGATCTTGCACAATGAGGAATTAGCAGGGCTTTTGTTTGAGCTTTTTCGAATTTTTCTCGTTGAAGGTTATTTTCATTCTGAACTTGTATAAAATCTTCAACAAGCGTTATAGCTTCAGCCAAATCTAATCCGGTTATTTTGTCAAGCTTAAAAATTCTTACTAGATTCTTTGCATTACCTGAGAGTAGTTTTGTTACTCCCGTTTTATATGCTGTATCAAGTAATTGATTAACCTTAGTTTGTGAGATTTTATTTAAATCATAAATGAAACTGTACGGCAATTTATTGCCCCCTTTTTGTTTATTTTTTATTATTTAACATTAGTTATTAGTTCTAATATTTAACTAAAATATGACATATGTCATATAAAAGGATTGCTTTAAAATTAATTAGAAACATATTCTAAATGTAAATTTGGTTGGAGAAAAAAGTGGTTCAAAAAAACACACAACCAGAAAAAACCAAGATTGGAATTATCGGAGCAGGACCTGGCGGATTAACATCAGCTATGATCTTAGCTAACAAAGGCTATGATGTAACTGTAATTGAGAAAGCAGATCAAGTAGGAGGGAGGAGTGCCCCAATCCAATTTAATGGCTTCACTTTTGATACTGGACCAACTTTTTTAATGATGAAACATGTTCTTGATGAAATTTTTGAATCTTGTGATAGAAAAAGCACAGATTATATGAAATTTGAACTTCTTGACCCCATGTATCAGCTAACCTTTCAAGATTTCAAAGTTCAAATGAGTAGTGACAAGGAAAAAATGACTGCCGATATTGATCGCGTTTTTCCTGGAAATGAGCAAGGTCTTGAAAAATTCTATTTAAGAGAAAGTAAAAGATATGAGAGAATTATAAAGAATCTGTATAAAGATTATTCGAGCATAACTTCATTTCTTTCTCCAAAGCTAGTAGCTGCTTTGACTTCGTTCTTTTTAGGGGGTTCAATTTTTGATAATCTTGGTAATTATTTTGAAGAAGAGAAATTGCGTGTTTG
>JARRKS010000263.1:6620-9598 GCA_037387865.1 Flavobacteriaceae bacterium | reverse complement strand
TATTTTAGTAATGACCGCTACTCCAATTCCAAGAACTTTAGCTATGTCTGTTTATGGTGATCTTGACATCTCAATAATCGACGAATTACCACCAGGCAGAAAGAATATAAAAACAGTACATAGATATGATAAAAATCGGCTTAAAGTTTTTGCATTTATTAGAGATGAAATAAAAAAAGGACGTCAGGTTTATATAGTGTATCCATTAATTCAAGAAAGTGAAACCATGGATTACAAAGATTTGATGGATGGTTATGCCAGTATTGAACGTGATTTCCCTAAACCAGATTATCAAGTTTCCATTTTTCATGGTAAAATGAAAGCAGCTGACAAAGATTACGAAATGCAGCGTTTCATAAAAGGCGAAACACAAATCATGGTCGCTACAACAGTTATTGAAGTTGGTGTTAATGTGCCTAATGCTTCTGTTATGGTTGTTGAAAGTGCCGAACGCTTTGGGCTATCACAATTGCATCAATTACGAGGTCGTGTTGGTCGAGGTGCGGAACAAAGCTATTGTATCTTAATGACTGGACATAAATTGAGCAATGACAGTAGAACACGATTAGAAACCATGGTAAGAACCAACGATGGCTTTGAAATAGCTGAAGTTGACCTACGTTTGCGTGGTCCAGGAGATATTATGGGAACACAACAAAGTGGTGTATTAAATTTAAAGATTGCAGATATTATAAAAGACAATGATATTTTAAGGCATGCTCGTTACTATGCGCAAAAGATATTGAAGAAAGACCCAAACTTATCTCATCCTGAAAATAAAATCTTGCTTAATACCTACAAACAGTTAAGTAAGTACAAGAATATTTGGAATTATATAAGCTAATGTTATTTGAGATATCAATTGAAGCACAAGCTATGTTAAACTTCTGTAAAAAAATATAATCACTTACTCAAACCTTTTAAATTGTAGGTTTTTATAACTATATAACACTAAATATGGAATTCTCAAAAACTTTATTTGCTCTACTTTTAGTTTTTCTTTGTCTTTCTTGTAAAGAAAAATCTGTTCAAGATATTTCTGCTTTGGAACAAGAGATACTTCAAGTTCATGATTTGTCCAGAAAATATCACGTAGAAAAAATGGCTGAAGCATTTATCTCTCAATTATCAGATGAGCATATTTCTGTTAATAAAGGAAAAATATCTCACCTTAATAGAGAAGAAAAAATAAAACAAGTAAAACAATATTTTGATCTTGTTGAATTTGAAAAATGGGACGACATAGAACCTCCAATTATTCGTTTTTCAGATGATTATTCTATGGCATACACTATAGTGAATAAAGAATTAGTATTAAATTACATGAATGAAGAAAATAAAAAGGTTAGAGAGAAAACTATATTTTCATGGGTTGCTATATATACTAAACATGATGGCACATGGAAAGTAGATTGTATAGCATCAACAAATCAACCAAGCATTTCAGAAATTATCAACTAAAAACTAAAACTAATGTATTACACAAAATTAATTTGCATTCAAATCTGCCTGTTATTCATGCTTTCGTGCGAGCAAGACAACAACTTAAAAGCAAAAAAAGAACAATGGAAACAGGAAGTTCTTAATACAGAAATTGAATTCGCAGAACTTCTCAAGGAAAAAGGAATGCATGAAGCATTTGTAGCATTTGCAGATGAAAATGCTGTGCTAATGAGAAATGATGATCTGATCATTGGCAAAGAAGCTATTGATGAGCGTTATAGTAATTTTAACTCCAAAAACCTAACCTGGAAACCAGATTTTATAGAGGTTTCTAATTCTGGTGATTTAGCATATACTTATGGTAAATACAACTATACATACAAAGACTCTATTGGTAATAATCAAGTAGATACCGGTATTTTTCATACAGTTTGGAAACGCCAAAATGATGGAAGTTGGAAATTTGTTTGGGATTAAATAAAAAAGCTCAATCTAGATGATTGAGCTTTTCTCATTACTGATCGTGTTTTGGTTGATTTTTTTAAATACTTTCTCCCATTTCTTTCAACAGCTTTTCTGAATTTGCCTTTACATTAGCAGGCGGATTCATGGATAATGACTTTTTAAGATTCTTTATTGCGTTCTTTTTATCTCCCATAGTTTTATAAGCTTCTCCTAAACTGTCATAACAGTTAGCATTATCTGGGTTATTTTCAACATTTTGCTTAAAATATTTTATGGCACGGTCGTAATCTTTTGCTCCAAGCATTTGGTAACCTAAAGCATTCAACTGATTCATATTTGCCATACCAGCAGCTTCATCCATTAGTGCAGCATACTCGTCCGTTTTACCCATTTTATTTAGAATCTGACCTTTGATGGCTAAATTATTAAAGGTTTTCTGACTGTAAAAATTACCAGCAATAGCACCATCAATCCATCCTAATGCTTCATTTAAGTCTCCACCATTATTTAAAGCAAAATTAGCTGCTTGTTCCCAATTTTGTCTATTAAACCCTAGTTGCCCTTTACTTTTATCTCTAAATTCATTTAAAACAATGTTTGTAACATCAAATTCTACAGTAAATGGGAATTCTCTTGTTCCCCAAACTAAAGAAGCAACAGCAGATGTAGGATTAACTGTGTTAAACTCATATGTTAAGAGTTCTCTGTTTGGTACTGTTTTGGTCGTAATTTCTGCCCTTAAAGCATCATTTGCAGGATTATAATTGAAGCTTCCCCAAGAATCTGCATCGTGAGATAAGATAAGTGTTGCCTTATCGCCTTCTTTAACTTCAAGATGAAGTCCGTAAGTTCCAGCTTTAATATCTTTGCCTTCCACTTTAGCGTCATCAGAAAATGTAATGGTTGTGTTCTCATTAGCTCCAGCACGCCAAGGCGCAGCTGTTGATGTTCCAAACCCAAGATTATTCATGCCATAAGGCACTAATGCTCCATAGATATCCCTTCCATTTACACTTGGCCTTGAATAAGTAATAGAGACATCTGATATGCCTACACGTTGAGAAACTGTA
>JARRKS010000263.1:0-6565 GCA_037387865.1 Flavobacteriaceae bacterium | reverse complement strand
TTAATTGTTTCATTTTGTTTTGGTTATTGATTAATTGTTCTAAAAGTACTTGCTTACACTCTTGGTTGTTGTTAGTAATATGTTAAAGTAAATATGCAGATTGTTAATTAACTATTTGTTAAGAATAATTTGCAATTAAAGAATCTAGAATTAATCATAAATCAAAAATTACATCATAAAAAAGAGTTAAAACAAAAAATTAATGGAACTCTAACATGGAAATACAAAATTTACATCGTATATTTGTCTAACTTTTATTATAAATAATTAGACATATTAAATAATGGCAAAAAATAAAAACATTTCCGATAAAAATATCATTGCGTTTTATATGAACTATATTTTAGAGCACAATAAGCAACCTGAAACAGTCTTTAGTTTTGCAAAAATTAATAACTTCGAAGAGCAAATATTTTATAAATACTTCAGTTCATTCAATGCAGTTGAAGAACACGTATTCAGAGCATTTTTTGACAACACAATAGACGTTCTTGAGAAAAGTGAGGATTATGAAACTTTTGAAGCTCGTAACAAATTATTAAGCTTTTACTACACCTTTTTCGAAAACTTAACAGCAAACAGAAGCTACGTGTTGTATGCTTTAAATCATTATAAAAATAAATTAAACAATTTAAAACAACTTTCAAAACTAAAGCATTCATTTGTGGAATACATAGAGAATCTAGGAATTGAACTCATAGAAACTAAACAGGACCAGCTAAATAAAATTCAAAGGAATGGTTTAAAAGAAAGTGCATGGATACAATTTATATTGACATTAAAATTTTGGATGGACGATACATCAGCTAGTTTTGAAAAAACCGATGTCTTTATCGAGAAATCTGTTAATACAAGTTTTGATGTACTAAATGTGGCTCCACTTAAAAGCTTGATAGATTTTGGAAAATTTATTTTTAAAGAAAAAGCACACATGTCCTAAAATAATCGCATGATAACAATAGATAAAATACCTACTTCAAAATTACAACGTGCATCAAAACTAGTATCTACAGGTGCCAAGGTCGGCGTTAACTATCTCAAATATTACGGAGATAAACTTACTAAAACAGAAATAGAAGCTAAAGATCGATTAAATGAGAGTAATGCATCTGATATTTATGATGGCTTAAAGCAACTTAAAGGAAGTGCTCTAAAAGTTGCACAAATGTTAAGTATGGAAAAAAGTATCATGCCTCAGGCCTACGTTGAAAAATTTTCGCTAGCACAATTTTCAGTGCCTCCTTTATCACCTCCATTGGTAATAAAAACTTTTAAAAAATATTTTGGAAAATTACCTAATGAAATATTTGATACTTTTAATGCAACATCAGTCAATGCAGCAAGTATAGGTCAAGTGCATCTTGCCGAAAAAAATGGGAAAAAGTTAGCCGTAAAAATTCAATATCCTGGTGTTGCCGAAAGTATTGCCTCTGATTTGGCAATGGTGAAGCCCATTGCAATGAGTATGTTTAACATAAAGGGTAATGGTTCTGATAAATATTTTAAAGAAGTTGAAAACAAACTGATAGAAGAAACAGATTACATTCTCGAGGTACAGCAAAGTAAGGAAATTGCAGCGGCTTGTTCACATATTCCCTTCTTAAATTTTCCAAAATATTATGAATCGTTGTCTTCAGAGCGTATAATAACAATGGATTATATGGATGGTGAGCATCTTTCTGAATTTACAGCCTATAATGACAACAAAGGTTTAGCCAACCGACTAGGTCAAGCACTTTGGGATTTTTATATGTATCAGATTCATAAGCTCAAAAAAGTGCATGCAGACCCGCATCCAGGGAATTTTCTTGTATCTAAAAATGGTAATTTGATTGTATTAGACTTTGGATGTATGAAACAAATTCCTGATGATTTTTATACCCCTTATTTTGAATTAGCACAAAAAGAAAATATTCAAAACAAAGATTGTTTTACTAACAAATTGTATGAACTTGAAATATTAAGAACGAATGATAGTCCGGAGGAGATATTATTTTTTACCGACATGTTTCATGAAATGTTAAGTTTATTTACAATGCCGCTTCATCAAGACGTCTTTGATTTCTCAAATCCAGTATTTTTTGCAAAGATCGCCGCTTTAGGTGAAAAATATTCCAAGAACACCGAATTAAGAAAAATGAATGGGAACAGAGGTTCTAAACACTTTATTTATATGAATCGTACATTTTTTGGATTGTATAATTTGATGTTCGATTTAAAATCTCAAAATATAAAAATCAACAATATCAAATTTTAGAAAAATTTTAAAATTTAAAATCCTAATTTCGTTATTTATACAATTGAAACAGCTTACAGGCATTTAGTCATGTATTATTTAAAATTATTTTCTATTATTTCGGTGGTGGTATTTATGGGGTGCAAAGAAGCAAGGCAGTCGTATGCAAAAAAATGGTATAAAGGCAATTTGCACACCCATTCTTATTGGAGTGACGGCGATGAGTTTCCTGAAGTAATCATGGAATGGTACAAAAAGAATGATTACCAATTTATAGCATTGTCTGATCATAACATTTTGGCTGAAGGTGATTATTGGATTGAGATACCAAACGATTCAATCTACCAACGTGCATTTAAAAGCTACCTTGAAAAGTATGGTACAGATTGGGTTGATTTTAAAATAGATTCCTTAAATAATAAAATTGTTAAACTAACTGCTTATAAAGACTACAAAGAACTTTTTGAAGAAGATGAAACATTCCTTATAATTCAATCTGAAGAGATTACCGACCATTTTGATAATAAACCAATACACATGAATGCCACAAATATTCAAAAGAAAATTGAACCTCAAAGTGGCACCAGTGTTTTAAACGTTATAAATCATCCCAATTTTGCTTATTCCATAAGTCTTGAGGATATGATTGCATTAAGAAATGAGCGTTTTTTTGAGGTTTACAACGGTCATCCACAAGTGCATAATTCTGGAGATTCTATTCATATGTCAACTGAACGCATGTGGGATCTTATTAATATTTCATATATTAAAAATAATAAACCATTGATGTATGGAATTGCAAGTGACGATTCGCATCATTATCATAGAAAAGCTAGTAAGTGGAGTAATGCAGGCAGAGGTTGGATTATGGTTCGAGCAGATTCTTTAAATCCAAAAGCACTAATTGAAGCTATGGAACAAGGTGATTTTTATGCAAGTACCGGTGTTGAACTTAAAGAAGTGGTATTTGAAAACAATATGCTTAACGTAGAAGTCATGGAAGAATCTGATGTAACATATAATTTATCTTTTATAGGATGCAAAGAAGGAAATACTGAACCTGAATTGTTACAATCTGTTATAGGAAACAAAGCAAGTTTTAAATTAGAAGATGACATTCTTTTTATAAGATGTAAAATCACTTCGTCAAAATTACAAGACAATCCTATTGAGGATATACTTTATGAAAGTGCTTGGACACAACCATTTATGGTAGCTGAAAATAAATAATTTAAAGATTTCTACAACTATTCCTTTAATAAAGAATCTACAAAAGTGTAAAACTCGGTTTTAAAAGTGTCATATTTTTCTCCAGTTGCTGGACCATTAAAACCTGTATGTATTTTTCGGACATTACCTTTTTTATCAATAAAAATGCTTGTTGGATAGGACAATACATGGTTTAGCATTGGTAATTTTTCCTGCGCCTTTACTTTACTTGAACCACCAATTTGGGCCAACAGAATTGGATAGTTAATATTTGCTTTCTCCTTATATCGCTTTATATTTTTAAAGGCAACTTCACTGGTTTTAGCATACTCAAAAGCTAAAGCCACTATCTTTAAATCTTTATTGTTATACTCTTTGTGAAATTGAGCGTAAAACTTGGTTTCGTCCAAGCAGTTTGGACACCAAGTTCCCATAAGTTGTACAATCACTACTTTTTCTTTGAATTGGTCATCGTCCAATGAGACTAAATTTCCTTCAGCATCTGGAAAAGAAAACGCCAACTTATCATAACCATCTTTTAAAAAGGTCAATTCATTTTCGTTAGGCAGTTCGTAAGTTTCATTTCGTTTTGCAATAAAAGGTTCTTTAAAATGATTGCCAGAATAGAACATACCCACCAAGGTACTATCTTTTGCTGTGCCGGTAAATAAAAATGCATGAGAGCCATCAAAAGTAGAAAGTTTAAATTGGTTGCCTTCTACTACTCCTTCCAAATATCTATAATCTCCTGTGGTAGTTCTTATGGTTCCTGTAAGCTTATTTTTTTGTTGCTTAAAGATACCTTTAGCAATGTATTCATCATCTTTAATTTACATGTTTATTGTAGCTTGGTTAGAGGTTTTATACCTTGTATTACTATCGTATTTGGCTTCAAACAAAATAATTCTTCCTCTATCTGGATCAAAATAATTTCCAGACAAAGTATTTTCATCAACAAATTTAGCTGCAATATAATTTTTAAACACCGGCATTTTTATAAATACAGAATCTCCCTTATAACTTATTTCTTCAATTTTAATGACTTCGTTACCATTATAAAGGTTTAAGTATGTTTTGTTTTCAACTTCAAAATTAAAAGCTAAAATTTCACTATCCATAACTTCCAATGTTGCTCTCCAAGTGCCATTTTTAAGTATTTTAGTAGATTTATCAGTACAAGAAAAAACAGAAAATAATATAAGTGAAGTGAATAGAAATCGAATCATAAACAAAATACCTTAAGATTAACACAATAAACAATAAAAAACGCATAAATAAAAAAGTGGTAAATTATTTAACCTCTTTTTGTGATTTGAAAAAGGAAATACTAAAAATTGTGCTCACAATTTATAAATCATTGTTTGAATGCTTACTTCAATATTTTATCTTTGCTCACTTAAATACCAAATGATACATGAAGATTTCATACAATTGGATAAAACAATTTATAAAAATAAACTGGCCTGCAGAACAAACTGGTGACCTACTTACAGATTTAGGGCTTGAAGTTGAAGGTATAGAAGAATTTCAATCGGTTAAAGGTGGATTGGAAGGTGTTGTTATTGGTGAAGTTTTAACATGTGAACAGCATCCAAATGCAGATCGTTTAAAGGTAACTACAGTTAATATTGGAGCTGATAACCCATTACAAATTGTTTGTGGCGCTCCTAATGTTGCCAAAGGACAAAAAGTACCGGTTGCTACTATTGGAACAACGCTTTACACTCCAGAAGGTGAATCTTGGACTATTAAGAAAGGAAAAATTAGAGGCGAAGAAAGTCATGGAATGATTTGCGCCGAAGACGAACTTGGTTTAGGAGAATCTCATGATGGTATTATGGTTCTAGACGAAAAGTTGAAGGTTGGGATACCTGCAGCTGAAGTCTTTAAAATTGAAAATGATAAGGTTTTTGAAATTGGACTTACACCAAACAGAGCTGATGCTATGAGTCATTATGGTGTAGCTAGAGACCTAAAGGCTGGTCTGTTGCAAAAAGACATAAATGTAGAACTCATTACACCATCTGTAAGTGCATTTCATGTGGATAGTCGTAGACTCAAGATAGATGTAGATGTAATCAACAAAGATTTAGCACCAAGATATTGTGGTGTTACAATATCTGATATTAAAGTAGAAAGTTCTCCTACTTGGCTACAAAACAGATTGAAAGCCATTGGTTTAAGTCCAATTAATAATGTAGTAGATATTACAAATTATGTACTACATGAACTGGGACAGCCTTTACATGCGTTTGACGCCAATAAAATAAACGGCAATAAGGTTCTTGTAAAAACATTACCAAAAGGCTCAAAGTTTGTAACATTAGATGGTACAGAACACGAATTACATGAAGATGATTTAATGATTTGTAATGCAGAAAAACCTATGTGTATTGCAGGTGTTTTTGGAGGTATAGAATCTGGAGTTACAGAAAGTACGACGAGTATCTTTTTAGAAAGTGCATATTTTGATCCAATATCTATTCGAAAAACAGCAAAACGTCATGGCTTAAACACAGATGCTTCATTTAGGTTTGAACGTGGTATTGACCCAAATATTACTGAATATGCACTAAAACGTGCTGCGTTAATGATTCAAAATATTGCAGGTGGTGAAATAACAAGTGATATTGTTGACATTTATCCGAAGAAAATAGAAGATTTTCAAGTTCGCTTAAGTTTTGAAAATGCTGGAAAACTTATTGGAGAAGAAATCCCCAGAGATATTATAAAACGTATTTTAATGTCTTTGGATATTAAAATTAATAACGTTACAGAAACTGGTCTTGGCTTAACAGTTCCTGCTTATAGAAATGTTGTACATCGTGAAGCAGATATTATTGAAGAGGTATTAAGAGTTTATGGTTATAATAATGTAAATACAACTGAAAAAATTAATGCTTCAATCTCTAATTCTTCAAAATTTGAAGATTATAAGGTCCAAAATATTGTTGGAAACCAATTAGTTGCTCAAGGCTTTTTTGAAATTATTACAAATTCACTTACAACTCCTAAATACATTGATTTAAGTAATCAATTAAAAAACGAGAACAATGTTGAAATGTTAAATCCGTTAAGTAACGATTTAAGTGTATTGCGACAGAGTTTGTTGTTTTCCGG
>JARRKS010000262.1:0-3055 GCA_037387865.1 Flavobacteriaceae bacterium | reverse complement strand
ATGCCTATTTAAAGGAATATAAGCGCGCTATTAAGATCCCTATTTTTTATGATGATTTACTTCGCTTTCAAGGTTCAGTAACTGTATATGATAGGCATGACAATGACACTCTATGGATTCGCGTTTATTATAACGATTTTGAAAGAGAGGATATTGATTTAAGCTTAAAGAAAGTATATACTATTTTACATTCTGATGGAAATGAAAAGACAATTCCGTTTTTAAATGTTGATGCCATAGATTATTGTACGTTTGGAAACTCAAAACCTTTTAGAGTCAAAATAAGAAACATTCTTAACGACAACTATACCTATTTTTATGTAAAGAAAGCTGATGCCTCTCGTATTTATGGATTGGAATTAGAGCATATGTTATCTCCCGATAATTTGAATTTTATGGTGTATAAAGACACCCTAATTGAGGAGCATATTGCAGGAATTCCTGGAGATGAATTTATAAAAACAATGCTTCCTGAATGTAACTCTTCAGAGAAATCTCAAATTGCAAAGGAGTTTGTAAAGTTTAATGAACGCTGTATGATTAGGTTGTTAGGTGATATGCGGTCCTATAATTATGTAATTATCCCAACTCATGATTTTGATCACGTCGTTTACAAAATTAGAGCTATAGATTTTGATCAGCAATCTTACGAAGGGAAGTTTAATATTTATAGACCACAATTTTTTAAGGAGAATCTTAAAATGGTAGAATTAGTTTCAGAAAGGTTTCAAAAATTTTCCATAGACCAATATAAGCTGGAAGAGCGATCAATAATAGCAAAACGGTTGATTAGTTATTATGATAGAATGGAGTATTTGATTGATTGTATGATTTCAGATACTATTTCCAATAAGGATAATATTACACAATTAAAGTCTACAATTTATGATTACACTTTGGATGTTAATTTTAAACGCAGTAAAAATATGGGAGAGATTTTAAAAAATGCTTTAGATTTTGTGAAACGTAATTACGAAAATGTCAATACAAAATATCTTTAAGAGGCAAATTGGATCAGTTCCAATGCTCATCAAAATCTAGATTGTCATAATCTTCAAGATCTAATCCATCATCAAATACATCATCTTCTTCAAATTCATCAGCTTGAAAATCTTTTTCTGGAGCTGTATCGGGCACTTGCCCATGAACATACATTAAGTTTGGATAATCTAAACCTTCAACACAATCTACAATTTCTGCAAGTTCTACATAAAACGTCCACATATTAAAGAAATCATACACATAAATTAGTTTGGTTTGCGCTTCGTGTACAATGTCTTTTATAATGGTTTCGTTCATAAGTTTGACGTCATTATCACTATCACTAACATCAAATAAAGAAATTTCTTCACCTTGATTCCAAGTATCATCACTTACATAAAACGAAGCCATTTCAGAACCATCAAAACCAAAAGATTGATTTATGATATTGTGTAAATCTTCGAAAGTATCCGTTTCTAGAATTTCTAAATCTCTAAAAACATCTTCGTCAGAATCGTTATCAAGGATGACTCTAAACCTATAAACCATTTGTTATATTATTTAAATACAAAAGTAGCTTTTTTACTTTATTTACTAAAGCGATGTAATGTAAATGTAATAAAACTTAAAAGTATAAATGCTCCAATTTGATGAGCAATTCCCAACCAAACAGGAACTTGTAAAATCAAGGTTAGAACTCCTAACAGAAATTGTAAACCAACCATAATAAGCAATAGATTAACTCCGTGAGATTGATAACTTGTTAGATTTATTTTTCTACTTTTTCTCCAGACAATAAATATTAAAAATACAACTATATAAGCAAGAATTCTATGAACAAATTGTACACCGCTTCTTCCTTCTATAAAATTATTGAATAATGGGTTTTGTTCAATATAAACAGTTTCATGCATAAATTTTCCTTCACTCATCATTGGCCAATGATTATGTATAAAACCGGCGTCAAGTCCGGCTACAAAAGCACCATAAATAATTTGAAGTAAAATAATTGCCAATGTAATTCTTAATAAATTTCGAAAAGAAATATTGATACCTTTTTTACTTGGAAAGATAATATCTAAAATCACCCAAAGTGTATATGCAAATGTGATAAATGCTGTTGTTAAATGGGCTGCCAGTCTATAGTGACTTACGTCAGGTCTATCTACCAAACCACTTTTTACCATATACCAGCCTAAAAACCCTTGAAAAGCTCCAAGACCAAGAAGAATTAAAGATTTTTTAATGGTAGATTTTGAAAGTTGTTTTGTCATTATAAAATATAAGAACGGAATAAAAAATACTATCCCAATTAGTCTACCTATAAAACGGTGTAACCATTCCCAGAAGTAAATGTCTTTAAAGTCTTCTAAATCAAAATGATTATTTAACTTTTGATATTCAGGATATTGTTTGTAAAGTTCAAAGGCTTCATGCCATTCAATTTCATTCATTGGTGGAATGGTCCCTGAAATTAGCTTGTAATTAGATATTGATAATCCAGAATGCGTTAACCTTGTTATGCCACCAATTATGACCATGATGAAAATTAGAACACATCCTGTTGCAAGCCAATACACTACTTTTTTGTTATCTTTTTTCATTCACTTTAAGTCCTAGTTGTTTTCCTTTTTTTAACATTAATTCAAAAGCAGCTTCATAATCGTTTGGAATATCACCTTCTAGAATAGCTTCTTTTATAGCTTCTTTAATGATTCCAATTTCTTTTGAAGGTTTTAAATGGAATGTTTTCATAATCTCTTCACCAGAAACTGGAGGTTGAAAATTTCGTATGTGATCACGTTCCTCAACTTCAACCATTTTTTGCCGCACTATTTTAAAGTTGTTATGATACTTTTTAAACTTTTTCGGGTTTTTAGTTGTAATATCTGCTTCGCAGAGCGTCATAAGGTCATCAACAAAATCTCCAGCGTCAAAAACCAAACGTCTTACAGCAGAATCTGTAACTTCATCTTGCGATAAAACTATTGGACGAGAACTCATAAGTACCATTTTTTGAACAAATTTCATTTTGTCATTTAATGGCATTTTTAAACGCTTAAATAAATGAAAC
>JARRKS010000261.1:0-3069 GCA_037387865.1 Flavobacteriaceae bacterium | reverse complement strand
AATTATTACATTTTCCAGATTGGGATTATTTTGATAATGCCATTCATGCAGAATTTGAATTCGAAAATTTTAAAGATTGCTTTAGTGCTATGAGTCGTATTGCATTTGAATGTGAAGCATTAAATCATCATCCAGATTGGTCTAATGTATATAACATTCTTTCTATTTCACTTTCTACTCATGATGCTGACGGTGTTACCATGAAAGATTTTCAATTGGCAGAAGCCATAGAAGCTATTGTAGAAGTTGAAGAATAACATTTAAGAAAAATTCCAATTTTATTAAATTTACCAACATAAATTAACACAAAACTTTAAGTAAAATTTATGGGAAGAGCTTTTGAATTTCGTAAAGCACGTAAAATGAAAAGATGGGCAGCCATGAGCAAAGCCTTTACCCGTATTGGTAAAGATATTGTTATGGCTGTAAAAGAAGGCGGTCCTGATCCTGACAGCAACTCGCGTTTAAGAGCAGTTATACAGAATGCCAAGTCTGTAAACATGCCCAAAGATAATATTGAGCGTGCTATTAAAAGAGCAAGTGATAAAAATCAAGGGGATTACAAAGAAGTTTTGTTTGAAGGTTACGCACCACATGGTATTGCCATTTTAGTAGAAACTGCAACAGACAATAATACAAGAACAGTAGCCAACATTAGAAGTTATTTTAATAAATGTGATGGCAGTTTAGGAACCTCTGGCTCTGTTGTATTTATGTTTGACCATACATGTAATTTTAGAATACCGAGTGAAGGTTTAGACCCAGAAGAGATTGAGCTTGAGTTTATAGATTATGGAGCCGAAGAAGTATTTGTTGATGATGATGGTATTTTAATTTATGCACCTTTTGAAAGTTTCGGAGCTATTCAATCTGCATTAGAAGAACGTAATATAGAGATATTGTCTTCAGGATTTGAACGTATTCCACAAGTCACAAAAACGTTAACTCAAGAACAAGCAGCTGATGTTGAAAAACTTCTAGAAAAGATAGAAGAAGATGATGACGTACAAAACGTATATCACACTATGGAAGAAGTTTCTGAATAAGTAATTTATTTATAATACATATGGCCAAAACAAAATTGATTTTACCAATCATTGTATTATCTCAATTTTGTTGTACTTCACTTTGGTTTGCTGGAAATGGTGTGATGAGCGATTTGGTTAAAACTTTCAGTTTAAATAATTCGGCTCTTGGACATTTAACATCAGCAATACAATTTGGATTCATTGTTGGCACTTTAATCTTTGCTTTTCTCACCATTGCAGATCGTTTCTCACCTTCTAAAGTATTTTTCATCAGTGCATTGTTTGGGGCATTGTTTAATTTAGGTACAATTTTAACATTCAATTCTCTAACATCTTTAATATTCTTCAGGTTTATGGTTGGTTTCTTTCTTGCTGGGATTTATCCTGTAGGTATGAAAATAGCAGCTGATTATTATGATAAAGGTCTCGGAAAATCGTTGAGCTTTTTGGTTGGTGCATTGGTTATAGGGACGGCTTTTCCGCATTTAATAAAAGGGTTTTCAAAAGAGTTACCTTGGAAAGTAGTATTGATTTTTACGTCTACTATAGCTTTTCTAGGAGGAATGTTGTTGGTTTTTTTGGTTCCAAATGGGCCATACAGAAGAAAAAGTGAGCGACTAGATTTCACAGCATTGTTCAAGGTATTTAAAAGTAACAACTTTAGATCGGCTGCATTTGGCTATTTTGGTCACATGTGGGAACTCTACACATTTTGTGCTTTTGTACCCGTCTTATTAATATTTTATACAAAGCTACATCCTGAAACACAATTAAATGTTCCTTTTTTGTCTTTTTTAATCATCGGTTTAGGAGGATTGTCATGTGTTTTAGGAGGTTTTATTTCTCAAAAAATAGGTGTTAAGAAGACCGCTTTTATTGCATTGCTCCTTTCAGGTATCTGTTGTATTATATCACCACTTATTTTCTATACAAATTCTCCTTTTATAATGGTTGCTTTTCTCATATTTTGGGGTCTAGTGGTTATAGCAGATTCCCCTTTGTTTTCCACATTAGTTGCTCAAAATGCGAAAGCAGAAGTAAAAGGAACAGCTTTGACAATAGTCAATTGTATAGGATTTGCAATTACCATATTAAGTATTCAAATAATCAATTTGTTTATTCAGTTTTGGACACCAAAATATGTGTTCACATTATTAGCTATTGGTCCATTATTTGGTCTCATAGCTTTGTATAAGAATAAAAAATTAAACTGATTTTTATTTATTTCTTACGTAAATAAGTTTAAACCGGGTATTACTCTGATCTCTTTGCTCTATATCAAATTGACTTAAGGATTTAAACAAGGGCGTTAGTTTCTCAAATCCAAAATTTCGGGAATCGAAATTAGGCTGCTTCTTAATTATTAAAGATCCTACATCTCCCATAAATGCCCATCCATCTTCATCTGCCGCATCGGCTACTGAATTTTTAAGTAACTGAATTACTTTTGGGGTAATGTTATATAGGTTTTGTTTTTTAGATTTTCCTCCATCATCGTCTTTTCCATTATCTTTATGTAAAATCTCTAAATAAATAAACTTATCGCAGGCTACAATAAATGGATCTGGTGTTTTCTTTTCCCCAATACCAAAGACTTGCAGACCAGCTTCTCTTAAGCGTGTTGCTAATTTTGTAAAATCACTGTCAGACGATACTAGACAAAATCCATTAACTTTTTCAGAATATAAAATATCCATAGCATCAATAATCATAGCAGAGTCTGTGGCATTTTTACCAATAGTATAACCGTATTGCTGTATTGGTGTTATAGCATTTTCAAGTAAAATACTTTTCCATTTAGCCAAACGGGGATTGGTCCAATCACCATAAATACGCTTAATAGTTGGCGTACCGTATTTAGCAATCTCTTCCATCATTTCTTTTATATATTTAGATGGAATATTATCGCCATCAATTAATACGGCAAATTTTGTGTCTTTTATCATTTTTTAAAGGTACAGAATATAATAGCATTTAAAAACTCTTTCTTTGTAAACCTTAAAAACTAAAAGCTCTTGAAAAACAAGAGCTTTTTGATTAA
>JARRKS010000260.1:0-3071 GCA_037387865.1 Flavobacteriaceae bacterium | reverse complement strand
CTAATTTTACGCTTGTAAAAATGGTTATATGAAACAAGTCACCAATACGGTTTTAATGATTCGTCCTGTAAACTTTAGAATGAACGAGCAAACAGCTGTAAATAATTATTTTCAGGAAGATTTACATATTAAAAATAAAGAGATTAATGAACGAGCACAGCAGGAGTTTGACACATTTGTTACCAAATTGCGCTCGGTTGGGATCAATGTTATTGTTGTAAATGATCGTTTAGAAACTGACACGCCAGATTCTGTTTTCCCAAACAATTGGGTGTCTTTTCATGATGATGGAACCGTTGCTATATTTCCTATGTTTGCCGAAAACAGAAGACTAGAACGACGTGAAGATATTTTTGATATTCTAGAAGAGCGTGGGTTTTTAATAAAAAACATAGTTGATTATACTAGTGCTGAAGAAGAAAATTTATTTCTGGAAGCCACAGGCAGCTTGTGTTTAGATGGTATTAATCAAAAAGCATATTGTGCTTTGTCACCTAGAGCAAATGAAGATTTGTGTATAGAATTTTGCGAAGACTTTGAATATACACCTGTTTTATTTACTGCTTACCAAACCGTTGAACATAAACGCTTGCCAATATATCATACTAATGTAATGATGTGTATAGGCAATTCGTTTGCTGTTGTTTGCCTTTCTACCATTGATGATAAAAAAGAACGAAAGAATGTGATTAAACATTTAAAAGGTGATGGAAAAGAAATTATAGATATCAGTGAATCACAAATGAATAATTTTGCGGGCAATATGCTTCAATTAAAAGGAAAGAATGATACTTCTTACATTGTTATGAGTGAAGCAGCCTATAATTCATTAACAGAAACTCAAATTACATCGCTAAAAAAGCATGGAGAGCTTTTATATAGTTCTTTAGATACTATTGAAACTTGTGGAGGTGGTAGCGCTCGTTGTATGTTGGCTGAAGTATTTTTACCGAAGATAGAAAAACTAAATAACTGAAGATTTAGATTTTGGTAATTGCACATAAAAAGTACTACCAACACCTTCAGAGCTCTCTACCCAAATTTTACCTTTATTAAGCTCTACCAATTCCTTACAAATAGATAGACCAAGACCAGTACCTTTTTCATTTTTTGTACCTGTTGTTGTAAACGTATTACTTTTAAATAACTTATCAATATTTTCTTCAGAGATACCAACGCCAGTATCAGACACACTTAAAACACTACTTCCGTTACTAATATGATTTGAAATAGTAATAATATCTCCGGCATGAGAAAACTTAACAGCATTGGTCAACAAGTTTTGAATTACAATTTCTATCATACTTCTATCTGCATAAGCAAAATCTTTAAGTGATCGATCAATTAGTTTGATGCCCTTACTATCTAATCGTTGTTCTATTAAATTAATTTTATCCTGAAAAATTTCTTGAACGTCAAATAAGCTAGGGTTGGCCTCAAGAGATTGCATTTGAGATTTAGACCAGTTTAATAAGTTAAACAGCAACATGGTTGCGTTATTAGCATTGTCACTTAATTCTGGAATTAATTTATCAAACTCTTCTTCAGAAATATCACCTTCGCTTAATAAATCAATAAAGCCTTTTATAGACGTTAATGAATCTTTTAAATCATGTGAAACAATAGAGAACAATTTATCTTTTACTCTATTTATATCTTCCAGGTGTTTAATTTGCTCTACAACTGCTTCATTCTGTAACTTACTTTTTTGATTTTCATCTTCAAGTTGACGAATAAGCTTAATGTTTTCAGACTTCTTTAAATAAGTAGCAATCAATAAAATTAGTGCAATGAGAATAGCGGCTATTAAGGCATAAATGTAATATTTTTGCGATTGAATTGTACGTTGCAGAGTCAAAGTCTCAACTTGGTTTATGGCTGGATTAACAATTAAATCAGCACTTTTTAAGTCTTCATCAAGCGGCTCAATAGAATTAATGTTGTCTGTAATTATATTCTTTTCTCTATTAATCCTATTATTTAATTCATAATACTCTCTTTGCCAAACATAGGCTCTTGCAAAGTTCCTTCTCGCAGAGTCTAAAGACTTTAAGAGTTTGTAGTTTGTTAATAGTTCTGTTTCGTTATTTATAGATTTTGCGATATTTCCAGCTTCCAAAAGTTGTGCCTCAGCAGTATTGTAAAAACCACGTTCATAATTAAGCTTGCCTAAATTATTAAGTGAGAAAAGTAAACCATTTTCATTGTTGGTTTTTCTATTAAGTTGCAAACCTTGAATTAAATACAATGCAGATTTATCATAATCCTTAAACTGTAAATATTCTCCACCTAGTTTAGGTAATATAACACCTCTTAATGAATCATTATCTTGATTAATGATAGACAATACATTTTCAAAATATTCTATTGCTTTTCGGTTCTCCTTCTCACGAGAATATAACTCTCCTAAATTTATTGAAGATATAATGATGCCATCAGTATCATTTAATTGCTGCTGCAGGTTGAGTGCTTTTAAATTGAATTCTATTGCCTTATTGTATAGACTAATATTTTTATAAGCAGAGGCAAGACTTGAATACGCAGAAACTAGCTCATCTGTTAAACCTCTTTTTTCAAGTTCTTCAATTGCTGCAAGTGCATATTGTAAACCTTTATTGTAGTTACCTCTTTTTATTTCAATCAGACCAATTTGATTGTTTACTTTGGCAACACCGAGAGTGTCATTTAATTCTGAAAAAAGTGCTTTAGATTTTGAATAATTATCAATAGCGTTAATGTAATCGTTATTGTTGGTATAAATCAATGCTTTGTAATACGTTATTTCTGCGTTGCCATGCTTGAAGTTTAAACGGTTTGAAAGTTTTTCCGCTTCAGAAATAAATTTTAGTGCTTTACTATAATCTTCTTGTTTATATAATGCTTTAATGAGTTCTACAGAAGTTTTTACTTTAGAAGTATCTGCATTTTGAAAAGCTAATTGTATGGTAAGGCTGTCTACCTCTTTAGTTTGAGAGAGACTAATGAAAACAGATAGAAAAGAAATTAGAGTAATTATCTTTTTCATACGCGATTATAAATTACAACGGTCATTAACACTTCTTATATCAGGG
>JARRKS010000259.1:0-4092 GCA_037387865.1 Flavobacteriaceae bacterium | reverse complement strand
GATTGACATAGAATTGGAATTTAATTTTTTTAAAGATAAGATTTAATTCCAAAGATGAAATGGGAATTTATCGTTTAATCCAAAGCTTGTTTATAAGCTTTTAAGCAACGTTCTCTTGCAAATGAGTGCTCAACTATAGGTTGAGGATATGTTAACTCTTGGTAATCGAGCACCCATGTTTTAATATATTCGTGTTGTTTATCGAATTTTTCAATTTGTGTGGTTGGATTGAATATTCTGAAATAAGGAGCAGCATCAACTCCGCAGCCTGCAACCCATTGCCAGTTGCCCACATTACTTGCCATTTCATAATCGTGCAATTTTTCGGCGAAATAGGCTTCTCCCCAACGCCAGTCAATGAGTAAATGTTTACATAAAAAACTACCTACCAACATACGAACCCGATTGTGCATAATCCCAGTTTCATTTAGCTGTCTCATTCCAGCATCGACCATAGGATACCCCGTTTTTCCTTCACACCAGGCTTTAAATTCATCTTCATTGTTGCGCCATTCCAAACGATCGTATTTAGGTTTGAAACTCTGGTCTTTTGTATATGGAAAATGCCAAAGGATTTGCATGAAAAACTCTCTCCAAATGAGTTCCTGCCAAAACACTTCATTGTTTTCGGCTATCGCTTTTTTAACAACGTTTCTAATACTTACTGTTCCAAATCGTAAATGAGGGCCTAATCTTGAAGTAGCGTCTTTAGCTGGAAAATTACGATTGGCTTCGTAATCCTGAATTAAAGAAGGAGAAAGCCTGTAGTCCAACACCTTTTGATTGGATGGTTTAAAACCAATATCGGTTAAACTTAAGTTAGGTAAATTTTTATTTCGTATCAGGTTATTAAGATACTTTTGAGTATCAAAAGATTCTAAGCCAATAGATCTAAATTTGGCTTTCCAAGCTTTCATGTATGGTGTGTATACTACATAAGGTTCACCATTAGATTTAACGATTTCATCTTTTTCAAAAATGACTTGATCTTTATACGTATGGAATGCAATGGATTTTGAAGCCAAAAAACGTTTTATTTCTAAATCACGTTTGGCTGCATAAGGCTCATAGTCATGGTTAGTATAAACACTTTGTATGATATAGGTGTCGAGTAGTTGTTTAAAAACTTCAATGGGCCTATCATAAAACAGGGCCATACTGCTTGAATGGTCTTCTTTAAGTTTTGCCTGTACATCTTGAACGGTGTTATAAATAAACGTTACCCTAGCATCATCTTTTGGAAGTTTGTCGAGTATGTCTTTATCAAAAATAAATATGGGCAATACAGGAAGCTCACCTTTTAAAGCTTCAAATAAACCTCTATTATCCTCAAGTCTTAAATCGCGTCTAAACCAAAATATATTTACTGGTTGTTTCATTGAAATTTCCCAAATAATTCTTCTAGTTTTTTGGTTCTATAATTAAAGATTTCTTCCAATTTAGGTTTTACCAAAATTGGCTGTACAAGTTGACCCAAAATACCGAAAGGAAGTTTGTAGTCAATAATGTCTTCCATTTCAACTCCACCATCAATTTCTTTGATAAAATGTTTATGATGCCAAAGGGCATAAGGACCAAATCGCTGTTCGTCCACAAAATAGTGTTTATCTACAACATGAGTGATTTCTGTAACCCATTTGGTTTTGATCCCTAAAACTGGCGTTACAATATATTGGATGATTTGACCCGCAAACATGGGCCGATCAGCACCTGATAAAATATTAAAGCCCATGTAATTGGGAGTGATGGTTTTTAGATTTTTTGGATCGGATAAAAAATCCCAAGCTTGATCAACAGATATTGGTAATTTCTGTTTTTTATGCAGCGTATATATTTTCATTAATTATATAAAAGAATGTATGCGTTAAGGGAGGTTGCTAGGCACAACCAAACCATATAAGGTAAAAGCAGATATTTGAAAGTTTTAATATTAAATTTAAAAAAGAAATAGAAAACTACTATGGTCAACAAAACGATGATCAATAAGCCCAATCCTATTTGATGTTGATTAAAGAATGCATAATTCCAAACGACATTTAAAAATACCTGAATGGCAAATAACAGCTTTAAGGATTTTGAATTGTTGTCTTTAAAAACTTAAGCTAAATAGACCGAAAAACAAATCATTATAGTTGTCCAAGCTACTCCAAAAACCCAACCATCTGGAGTCCAAGGCGCTTTGTTGAGTTGAACATACCATTCGCTTATAGGCCCATTGTTCATTAACCAAGACCCAAGAGCTAAAGCTGAAAAATTAATAACTAGAAATAGGATCGTTAATTTAAGAACCTTCATGTTTTCTTTTTAATTCTTCAATTATCGGAATCAATTCTTGGGCCATGGCATACTTTTCATCACTTAATCTTCTGTTTGTTTTGGATAAATGGTGCCACTCTTCCAGTAATTTATTGAATTGATATTCCAGTTTTTCAAGTTTTGATTTTTTTCTAAATAAATTGAACATATCTTTTATTTTAAATATTTTGTGATTTTATCGCTTAAAGGTTTCGTAATGGAAAAGTAATAATCTAAAAGTTGACCTTCTTTACCTACGAGATATTTTTGAAAATTCCATTTTACTGTTGAGTTGGAACTTCCATTTTTGGATTTTTGTGTTAACCATTGGTACAATGGATGTTGGTTGTCACCTTTGACATCTACTTTTTCTGTCAGCAAAAAAGTAACACCGTAATTCACTTTACAAAAGGTTTGAATTTCACTGGCACTCCCAGGTTCTTGGCCACCAAACTGATTACATGGTACACCAATAATCATGAGTTTATCCTGATAGGTATCATAAAGTTTTTGCAAATCTTCATATTGGCCTGTAAAGCCACATTCAGATGCCACATTGACAAATAAAATGTATTTACCTTTATAAGGTAACAATACCGCAATCCATTTCAAAGGTTTGTCCAGAGATAGAAGCCGCTTTGTCAGACAATAAAAATTCAGCCATAGCTGCCACTTCAGAAGGGTTTAAAAACTTTTTTAAAGGATGTCGCTCAGTTATATTTTCTATCATTTTATCGTTGCGCAATAATTTGCTTGCCAATTCTGTATCAGTAACTGTTGGAGCAATGGCGTTTATTCTAACCGTTGGGGCCAGTTCAGCTCCCAAAGATTTAACTAAGCCCTCAATTCCAGACTTTGCTGTAGCAATACTTGCATGAAAAGGCATTCCTAACTTTGACGCTACAGTACTGAACAGTATAATAGCCGGTTTTTCAGCTTTTTTTAAAAGATCTAAATACTTTTGAACTAACTTTGACGCTACAGTACTGAACAGTACAATAGCAGGTTTTTTACCTTTTTTTAAAAGGTCTAAATAGTTTTGAATGGACTTTACAGCGCCCAATACATTTATTTCAAAATCGTCTTTAAAATCGTCTAGACTTAATCTTGAAATCGGTTTTAGGTTGATGCTTCCAGGGCAATACACCAAACCATCTAACGATTCTATATTAGGTAATTCATCTTTAAGAATATCGCAAGTGTAATGAACTAAGTTTGGATGACTTAATTCTGGTGACGTTCGACTTATGTTTATAATCTTGTGGGTATTGACTAAAGAATTTAAAATGGAATTTCCAATGCCTTTACTTCCACCAACAATTACAATTGTTTTCATTTATAATGCTATTATATATTGACAATCAAAGGTTGGCCTTTTAATCGTTTTTCAACTTTTCGTTTGATAACAGTCAACCTTTTCATGATGTCCATGATCTTTTCGTCTTTTTTCTTTTTGTAAATTTCGTTTAAACCTAAAATCAGCATTTTTGTTTTCCGTGAAATTTCTACGCGATCACTTGTTGACAAAGATTTGAATTTCCTTTTTTCGAAAATTAAGGCTTCATTAATAATATCCATGTTCTTAATGTTTTATATAGTTTTGTAATTCAGCAATTTTTTGTGGAGTGTTGAATTGCCCTCCATAATACGAAGTTACTGTTGCAGATGATTCGTCTTTGATGCCACGAGATGATACGCACAAATGTTTTGCATCGATAATGACAGCAACATCATCTGTTCCTAAAATATGTTTTAGATCCTCAGCAATTTGATTGGTTAAACGCTCTTGGACCTGAG
>JARRKS010000258.1:0-3084 GCA_037387865.1 Flavobacteriaceae bacterium | reverse complement strand
CGATTATTTACTAAATCTAAATATTACAAATTAAAATTAGATCATGAGGACAGTAACAATATTTCCTTTACGATTTTCCTTATTAAAAATATATATATCCATATTCATAACCATATCTTTTATAGTCAGGGTAATATTTTTAATCTGGAATTTTACTGAAGTAGATATATCATTTTTAAACCTATTACAAACATTCTTAATTGGTTTTTTATTTGATTTAGGAACGATTTCCTTTTTTTCAATACCATACGTTATATATTTATTAATTGTTCCTATAAAATTATATGGAAGTATTTTCGATCGAAGTATAACATATTTCGCATACACTTTAGGGCTACTTATTTTCCTATTTTCCTTTTTTGCAGAAATTACATTTTGGGAAGAGTTTTCTCGACGATTTAATTTTATAGCCGTTGACTATTTAGTATATACTAAAGAGGTCGTTAAAAACATACAGGAATCATATCCACTACCTTTACTAATAGGAATTATTCTGCTAGGATTATTAGTCATATTTTTAATCACCAAAAAAAGTAATTCATTTAATAAAACTTTTAATAGTAATACAAACCTTAAAGAAAAATTAAAACCTTCGTTGCTAATTATATCCATTGCAATAATATTTGGTTTATTTATTACAAACAAACATGCCGAACAATTTGAAAATAGATACAATAATGAAATTGCTAAAACCGGCATTTATTCTTTTTTCGCAGCATTTAGAAACAATGAACTATCCTATACGGAGTTCTATAATACTTTAGACAACAACAAAGCTTTTACTATTGTTAAGAAGCTAATTCCAAAAACAAAAGAAAGCCTTCTGCAACCTGAAAAAATGAGCATTCTTAGAAATATTAAAAATTCAGACAGCAAGAATCTCATAAAAAAACCTAATGTCATCTTTATTTGCATCGAAAGTTTAGGGAGTAAACGATTAAAATATTTTGGAAGTACAAGAAATATTACACCAAATTTAGATTCTCTAATAGATAAAAGCATCTTTTTTACAAACATTTTCGCCACAGGAACCAGAACCGTTAGAGGTATGGAAGCTATAACCTTATCTATACCACCAACACCAGGACGTAGTATTTTAAAGCGACAAAACAACAGGGGTTTATTTACAGTTGGTGAAATTTTTAAAAATAAAGGTTATGTCAATAATTTCTTTTATGGAGGTGATGGTTATTTTGACAATATGGATTCTTATTTTGGGGGCAATGGTTTTAATATAATTGATAGAGGCAGAGAATTTCTAAAAGATGAAGAAATAAAAACAGAAAGAATAATTATTGAAGATAGTGAAGTTACTTTTGAAAATGCTTGGGGAATTTGTGATGAAGACATTTATAGAAAAGTAATAAAAGAAGCCGATAAAGCATTTAAAAATAATACTCCGTTTTTTGATTTTGTAATGACAACATCAAATCATAGGCCGTACACCTATCCAGAAGGAAAAGTAAAAATACCATCCGGTCAGGAGCGTGATGGAGCCATACAATACACAGACTTTTCTATCGGTGAATTTTTAGAAGAGGCTAAAACAAAACCTTGGTTTCAAAATACGGTTTTTGTTATAATGAGCGACCATTGTGCAAGTAGTGCTGGACGCTGGATACTTGATGTGAAAAACTATCAAATTCCAGCCTATATTTATAATTTACCAAATCAGGAACCTTTTATAATTACAAAACAGTGCTCCCAAATTGATATGTTTCCTACATTATTTGCACTCCTAAATTGGAATTATAAAACTAATCTATTTGGTACAAATGTTCTTGAAATGCTTCCAGAAGACGAAAGAGCATTTATAAGTAATTATAGAAAACTCGGATTACTTAAAAAAGATTCCTTAATGGTTTTAGGAGACCAGAAAACTGCTAAACAATACATCTGGAATAAAGAAACTAATGAATTGTTACCAAAACCCGTTAATCCTTCATTTTTAGAAGAAACGACTGCCTATTATCAAGTTGCTGATTACTTGTATCATCACGATGGATTAAAGTCTATAGCTAAAAACTAATTATCAGACTCTAATTTGCATGCATTAATCAAAATATCATGAAAATCACCGACGTTTTCAAAAGTTGTTTTGATGTTGTATCGGAAATTAGCCTCTTCAGGAAGTGAAAAAAATTAAAGACATTAAAACTTATAAAAAATTTTCTTTGTACCATTTTACTTGACTTTTTACGCTTTCTAGTAAAGTAGTTTGCGGATTGTAATTAAGTAACCTTCTCGCTTTATCAATATTGGCTTTGGTACGAAGCTGATCACCTGCACGCTTGGCAATCACATTAATATCTATCTTTTTGCCTAAAACTTCTTCAACAGCATCAATACCTTCTTGTGTTGTATGCTCAACTTCTGTTCCCAGGTTTATAATTTCACCATCAACAATACTTTCTTTTCCAACAACACTAACAACACCATCAACAATATCCTCTACATAAGTAAAACTTCTTAAATGCTTATCACTTCCTTCATACAAAGGAAAAGTTTCGCCTTTAAAGGCACAGGCTATTAATTTTGTATACATCTTTTCTGGACGCTCTCTAGGACCAATCACAGAATATAATCTTAAAGAACAGGATTTTAATTGTTTTTCCCTGCTTTTTTGAAGTGCTAATTGTTCTGCCGCCAATTTAGTAACACCATAATATGAAGCAGGTTTAGGAGCTACATTTTCAGGATATGTGGCTTCCAATCCATATATTGAAGATGTTCCTATGTTTACAAAAAGTTTCAAATCCTTACATTGAAGTGCAAAGTCTATAAGATTCTTTGTAGCAATGATATTATTACTAAAATAGTCTTCAAATGTAGAGGTTGAGGAAATTCCTGGTTGAGCTGCAAAATGGAAAATATAGTTAATGTCTTTTGGTAAAAAGTCATCTAAATCTTCATCACGTAAATCTTTTGCTAATAAAGAAACGCCTTTGCTTAAAAGCGATTTCTGGTTCAATTCTTTAAGTTCTAAACTATAATAAGGAGAAAAATTGTCCAGCCCAATAACTTCATGTCCCAAGTTTTGCAAACGTTCTGCAGTGTGAGATCCAATAAAACCAGCTGCTCCAG
>JARRKS010000257.1:0-3115 GCA_037387865.1 Flavobacteriaceae bacterium | reverse complement strand
TTGTACCTAAAGATATATCAGGAAAAGTGGTTATCATTCAAGGAAAAGCATTTATAAACGAAGTTCCAGTTGATGAATTAAGACATTATGCCGAAGACGCAGGAAAATCTGAAGAAGAAATAGCACAAATTACATCTCCAAAGAAAACATATTCTTGTGAAGCCGAAGGCGTACTGCTAAAGCAATAATTTGAAACGCGAAATAATAACAACTTCAGACGGTTCTAAAACTATTTTTTTATCGGAATGGAATGAGCACTATCATTCCAAACATGGTGCAATTCAAGAAGCCTACCATGTTTTTATCCAACATGGTTTATATCATTTTTATTATCCCAAACTTGATTCTGAATCTAAACACATATCTATTTTAGAAGTTGGTTTTGGTACAGGTCTTAATGCATTTATTACAATGCTTGAAGCAGAAAAATTGGGATTGAATATTAATTATGTTGGAGTAGAGGCATTCCCCATTGAAATGGATGAAGTTTTAGAATTAAATTACCCAACGCAACTTTCTGTTGAAGATAAAGCAGATGTTTTTAGGAATCTCCATGAAACTGCCTGGGGACTGCCTCATATAATTTCCAACAATTTTAAATTAACAAAACGACAATTAGATTTTTTAAAAATAAAAGATATAAACAATTACAATTTAATCTATTTTGATGCATTTGGGGCAAGAGTCCAACCTGAATTATGGACAAAATCAGTATTTAAAAAAATGTATATTGCTCTAAAAATAAATGGTGTCTTGGTTACTTATTCTGCAAAGGGCAGCGTAAGACGAGCCATGCAAGAAGTTGGTTTTAAAGTAGAAAAATGTCCTGGCCCTCCTGGTAAAAGAGAAATGCTTAAAGCCATTAAGTGTTAAGAATACTTAAAGTTTATAATGTTTATGTTAAAGCTAGCATAATACTGTTTTATAATAGCAATTCAAGTAGTAACTTTATAAAATTAAAATATTTAGATGAGGGTTTTAATTACTGGAGCTACTGGACTTATTGGAAAAGAGATTGTAAGACTTTGTCATAATGAAAATATTAATGTAAATTTTCTCACAACAACTAAATCAAAGCTCAAAACTCAAAAAAACTATAAAGGATTTTACTGGAATCCGTACGAGAGGGAAATAGATATAGACTGTTTTAAAGAAGTTGACGCTATTATTCATTTGGCAGGTGCTAATGTTGCAAAACGATGGACCGAAAGTTATAAAAAAGAAATTATTAAAAGTAGAGTAGAAGTTTCTCAATTTTTGTTTTTGTCACTTAAAAACCAAAACCATAATATCAAGCAGATTATTTCTGCAAGCGCTATTGGTATTTATCCTGATTCCTTAACTAAATACTATGAAGAATCTAATACAAAGTTTGATAGTTCATTTTTAAGTCATGTGGTACAAGAATGGGAGAAATCTGTAGATGTGTTTTCAAACCTAAATTTGAATGTTGCAAAAATTAGAATAGGTTTAGTTTTGTCTGATAGAGGAGGAGCCCTACCAAAAGTGATACAACCCATAAAATTTGGACTTGGAGCGATTTTTGGAAATGGAGATCAGTGGCAGTCATGGATTCATATTGAAGATTTAGCAAAGCTATTTTTGTTTGTTTTAAAACACAATTTAAAAGGTGTTTATAATGGTGTTGCTCCAAATCCAGTTACACATAGAGAGTTTACAAAAACGCTTTCTAAAATTTTGAACAGACCAATATGGTTGCCTAATATTCCTAAAGCTTTTATGAGTCTTGTTTTGGGAGAAATGCATACCTTGTTGTATGACAGTCATCGCGTAAGTTCTAAAAAAATTGAAAATTTAGGCTTTAATTTTGAATATCATCATTTACAAACAGCTTTGGAAGACTTAATTAAAAATTAAATTGGTCTTATATCCAAAATATTAGGAAGTCCTTCTAAAGATATCACCTCACTATTGTTGTTTGCGGACTGATAAATTTTATCAATAATCATATAATCACGTAATCCCATTTCACCAGGCACAAGGGTATTGGTGTTCTGTAAAATGTTTAGTGCAAAAGCATCCATTTGAGCAGCTTGTTGGTTTATTGGTTTTACAGTCATTGGACCATCAGGTGTAAAACCTTTCAAACCATTATAAATAAAAGCTGGAGATAATTTCAATTCACCTTTTTCTGTATTTGCGGTTAAGTGACAATAATAAGGTTCTTCATAACTACATTTACAATATGCTTTTCCAGAAGGGAATGTCATTTCCCATTCTATTGAGCCTTCTACTTCTTTCCAATCAGCTTTATTTATTGTTGTATTTTTTGCTTTTACAGAGGTTGGTAATTCTCCAAAAGTATAAATAGCACCTTGTATATTATAAACTCCCAAATCCATCAATGGTCCACCGCCAGCAAGTTCCTTTTTAGCACGCCATTGGTCAAGATTCCTCATTTTAAAAGCAAAACTTGTAGTTATATTGATATCACCATAAACTCGATTTTGCCCTAATCTCATCATTTGATCATGAAAAGGGTCAAAATGCAAACGATATCCGATTGAAAACATTTTACCTGCTTCTTTACATGCCGAAATCATTTTATTACAATCTTCAACAGAAGTTGCCATTGGTTTTTCACAAATAACATGCTTTCCTGCTTTAGCCGCTCGTATGGTATATTCGGCATGCATTCCATTGGGTAAAACAATATAAACAATATCAATCTCGTCATTATTGACTATTGAATCAAAATTATCATAGTTGTAAATATTCTCTTTTTTAATATTGTATTTTTCAGACCAAATAGCTTCTTTTTCTTTAGTACCAGTTACAATGCCAGCCAAATAACAATGTTCAGTTTCAAGTAATGCTGGTCCAAGCTGTCCTCTTGAGTATCCACCTAATCCAACAAGAGCAACACCTAACTTTTTATTTTGAATTGTTGGTTTGAAGCTATATAATAAAGGTAATTGTGAAACCAAATAAGCGCCACTTGTGACTTGAAATATTTGTTTGATGAATGGACGTCTTTTCATGGATATGGATTTAAGATACTGAATCAAACGAAGTTAGCTTTTTTATTTTTTAAATTCAAAAGGTTATGAAAAAAGCCACTTAAAAAAGTGGCTTTCAAAATTTGAAGTTAAAT
>JARRKS010000256.1:0-3120 GCA_037387865.1 Flavobacteriaceae bacterium | reverse complement strand
ATAGAAGTTTTAAAAGGAGATAGTGCAACAGAGAAATATGGTAAAAAAGGTGAAAATGGAGTTATCCTGATTACAACCAAATAGCATAAATAATTGTAACAATTATTTTGGGTTATGTTGATTAGTAAAGGCACTTAAATAAAGTGCCTTTCTTTATTCTATAACTAATTTCTTGAAAATTGATTTATGATCTTGAATTATATGCATTAAATATATTCCACTAGAAAAATTCAAATTTAAAGACATATTACCCAGAAATTTACTTTCAAAAACTTTTATACCTTGAGAAGTGTAAATTTTAATAAGCGAAGGCTCTTCTATACCCTTAATATTAATTTGGCCTTTAGAAGGGTTGGGATAAACCTTAATTTTATGACTACTTTGCACTTCTAAACTTAAAGTCTGATCCCATATCTCACCTACTTGATCTCCCCAAATATATTCAACTAGATCAGGTTGATCTATAAATGGGTTTCTATTAAACTGCCATGTATAAATTATATTATTTCGATTCATTTCAAAATCATCAGGAGGATCACTTCTGTGCCATTCCAATAAAGTTGTTAAATCTCCTAATTGTCCTGAAGGGCTTGCGGTAGGATATCCATTAACAACTTCAATTTCATTATAACGAACAGTCATATAAAGAACACTACGAGCTAAATCACCTTTAAAACTACCCAAATTTCCTGAAGGACCATCATATTCAGATGGACCATAATTTTGGTTTCCTCGAGAACTATTTTCAGGACCATCAACTGCTCTTAAAGCATGGGCGTCAGAATTTCCATGGCGTAAAGAATCCGCTTTAGTTGTCCAGAAAATATCAGGCCCATCGGCGATATCATCCAAATCAATACTATTAAAACCTCCTCGAGATCTAGGATATGTATGTTCTCTATTCCAAGTTCCAGTATTATTAGAACCTGTTTGAAAATCTAATTTTGGACGCCCTTGTTCAGTATAAACCAACCAAACTTGATTGCTATTAGCAGGGTTTTGATCAGCTTCTTTTAATATATCTATTACATCAGCATAAGTTTGAGCCCTAACAATAGTTGGGTCAGCAATAATATCTTGAATAGCCTGACGCAAAGCAACATCCACTTTACCGTCCAAACTGTCATAGTAGCCAATTGGTTGTGTACTTGAAACCATACCATAACTAGGGCTTGTTGGTATTCCCCATGCTGCTACCGTATAATCGTCATCTACAACTCTTATTTTTAAATTATTATTTAACTGTAAATAACCATCTGGCAATTCAGGAAGCATTATATTTAACACTTCATCTCCTTCATCATCAGAATCATCAACTAACATGATCGTTGTTGAAACCATATTTTGCCCTATAGGTATAGAAAGTGATGTGTTCCCAGTATAATCAGAAGTATTAAATGTTTCGTTGTCCAATATTATTTCTAAATCCAATTGTTCAGTTACATTTTGCTCTGTGGTTATTGTAATATCAAACATATCACCTTCATCATATTGATTTTGATTAACCGAAATAAAAACCCCATTCAAAACAATGCCACTGCCATCATTAAGTTGTCTAGGTGTTGGTACTTTTATAGTATAAGTACCATCATTATTTCTTTGTATGGATTCATTGTCTTTGTTTGCATTTTCATTTTCATTAATTTGTTCAGTAATACCTAATAGTGTCATTAAATTGGTATCATCAGGATCACTAGTGTCGTAAACCAGTGCATCTATTAGGTTTGTAGTTGTCGCCAAAGTGCCTCCTGGAAAATCTTCCCAACTTGCCTGATAAATGGCAACAGCATCTGCTCCATTTTGAATGATATCTGCAGATATTAACAATTGAGGAACTGGAGATACATTATTACTACCTATAAGTAATAACCCATTTACATCGGTCGAGTATCCTGTTAAATCAATAGAAAAGTAGCTCCTATCATCTCCAGAAGTAGAACCATTAAACAACACTACTATAAATCCATCTAATAAATAGTTTGGTGTGTCAGATTTAAGTTCGATAAACTCAAGTGTATCTGTGCTTGGTGTATCGCAATCCAACTCATTAATTACAATTTGACAGAATAAGAATTGGGATATCAAAAAAATAAGTAGTGTGGAATAAATTTTCATTAATATATTTTTCTAAAAACAGGTAAATTCTACATTAGAAATATAGAAATTTTTAAGCAATACTATTTAGAAAAAAACAACAATATTTATTGACACAGTTAATATTAAAAATAATACTAATACTTTCAGAAAAAGATGAAAATAAAGAAAAAACACTGAAAAAGTGATTATTTTGACAAGATTTTAGATAAATCAAATAAAAAACGCCTACAAATATTACACTTATTATAATTTTTAGCGAAATATATAACACTTTATAACACATTTGAAGATTGATATATTACAATTTATAATTGAAAACTTAATATATGTTTCATATCTATATTCTATTTCATCCTTTTTATGTAAAACGCTTGGATTACAAATAACAAAACATATATATTTATAAAACAAAAAAAGAACAGAACATTTATTAACCTTTAAAAACAAATTTATTATGGTTGCTTTTGCTAAATTTTTAATCGATTTGATTCTATCCTCTTTATAGAATATAAAATTGTAAAACTTAGTTCTAGAATAAGTTTTACTATTTTTACCAAATGAAAAAGTCTGCATTTAAAATTTTGGCGAAAATCAATAAAGTAGTTCTACCTAGTTATTCTAAAAAACAATTAGACCTTACCAAAGCAACAAAACTACAAATGGCTATTATTGGATGGCGTTGGTTTGTTACAAAAAATGCATTAGATTAATTCTATTCTTCTTTATTATAAATAATATACTATTTTAACATAGAATTTCTATCTTTATGAAATCGATTGCATAATCTATAATATTAAATTCATGAATCCCATAAACAAGAAAATAAAAACTGCTTTATCCTTATTGTTTTTTACGATATTAATACTAAATACTGTTTCTTGTAAAGAACCTATAGAGAAAAACAATACCAAATCGTTTGTTTCAACTGAAAGTGGATTTGCTCTTGACTCAACATGTACACTGAACACCTTGATACTTTAGGAATGATTCATGAGTGTAAATTGATCAGCAGCTATTTACAAT
>JARRKS010000255.1:0-3122 GCA_037387865.1 Flavobacteriaceae bacterium | reverse complement strand
TGTATATTTCTCCAAAAATCTTGGAAGCAAAGCTCATTCAGTTGTTATATGAAGATGTTGGAATGGGTGATATAACTTCACATGCAATAATTCCAAAAGAAACAAATGTTGAAGCTGTTATTATTTCAAAAGAAGATGCTGTTGTGGCTGGAATTGAAGAATTTATTATAATAGCTAATTTTTTTGATTTACAATTTAAAACTAATGTTTCAGATGGGAGTAAAATTGTGAAAAATCAAATAATTTTAAGTTTTTATGGTGATGCTCTTACAATATTAGCTCTTGAGCGAACAATACTAAATTTAATGTCAAGGATGAGTGGAATTGCAACTATTACTAATAAATTAATAACAAAATTGCATAATCTAAAAGTTAATACAAGGATTGCAGCAACAAGAAAAACAGCACCTGGATTAAATTACTTCGATAAAAAAGCAGTTCTAATAGGTGGTGGTGATACTCATAGAATGAATCTTGCTGATATGGTGTTAATTAAAGATAATCATATTGCAATTGCTGGAAATATTCAAAATGCTATTGATAGTGTGAAGAAAAGATCTTCTTTTAGCAAAAAAATAGAGGTTGAAGTTACAAATTTTGATGAAATGTTATATGCAGCAAAGGCAGGTGTTGATATCATAATGTTGGATAATTTTACTCCTGCAAAAATTAAGAAGGCAATCACTATACTTAAAAAAGAAGGCTATCGTGAGAATATCTTAATTGAAGCGAGCGGAGGCATAACTCAGAAGAACTATTTAGAATATGCTTCCACACAAGTTGATATTGTTAGTATGGGTATTTTAACTCATAATGTTAAATCAATAGATTTGACTTTAGAAATCAAAAAAAGAAATGAGAAGAATAGCTATAAGTATTAGAATCAATTTATTTTATGTTTAATCCTATTATCACAGTTTCGATTATAGCTCCTATAAGTAGCAAAATTGCACAAATTGCAATAAATATACAAGCAATTCGTAATTCTTTTCGTCCTCTTTTCTTCAATATCCGTTTAAATAACCATAAACTCTCACTTAGGGCAGTTGAATATGCCGCATATTCTATCCAAGCGACAGGGGTTAAAAAAAGCGCTATGCTAACTATCACCGCAGGATATCCTTGAACAATTGATATGGCATTTATAACAATCCCCGTATTGAATAATACAATGAATCCAAGCAATGGACCAACTACTGGAATAAACATTAATAGACAAATCATAAAATTATTACCAAAAATAAATTGAACCATTCCAGTTTCTGGATGCATTGAGCTTAGAGTTTCATTGAGATTATTATTTATTAACTCTGCTTCTTCTTGATTTAATGGAACTAGCATTCCTAATGATGTTATTAATATCGCTATAACTAATAGAAATATCGATGAATAAATCCTCTTTCGTTTGGATGAAGCTTTCTCCCAAAAATTTCGTATTTCTTTGATACCTTCTATTTTCACTATAATCTCTTCTCTTAAGTTTTTTCAATTAAATTAATATCTGATTTCATTCCTAAGCCTAATAGATACATTTCTGCACTTTTTGATCGACTTGCTTTGGGTTTTATTAATTTAACAAATTTGAAGTATTTCTTAACCTTCTTTATGAAATCATTTAACATTGATCCCTCAAATACTTTTGTAAAAAAGTTGCCTGAAGGTCTTAATATTTGCAAAGAGATAATTAGAGCTCTATCAGCTAAATCAATTTGTTTTGCTTGATCTACTTCCCAAGTGCCTGAGATATTAGGTGCAGCATCAGAAATAACAACATCTGCCTTTTTAGGTAAGAAATCGAGAATTGTACTTACAATAGATGGCTTTTTTATGTCTGCAATTATTGTTCTTATGTACTCTTGGTCGAATGGATCAATGGGTTTTACATCTACTCCTAATACAAAACCTCTTTTACCAGCTCTTTTTCTAGCAACTTGGATCCAACCTCCAGGAGCTGCACCTAGGTCAACAACAATATCCTTACGATTTATAAATTGAAATTTGTTTAGAGCTTGAGCTAATTTATATGAGGCTCTAGATCGATAATTTTCGGATTTTGCCTTTCGATAATAAAATTCTTGTTTTCTATTTTGATTCCAAGCCTTCGGCATCTACTTCTTCACCTACTTCGGCTTGGCCATTATTATCCAAGTTTAATATCCATTCAGTTAGTCTTCCGCACCTTTTAGGAGATATTGTTGTTGTAGGATCACACCTTGGATTATCTTTACATAAAAGACAGGGACAATCAGCTATTGATTCTATAGATGAGGGCAATCTTTTGGGGAAAAGTCTGTAAGTCCATCTTCCACCTTGTAGCTCTTTCTCACGTTGAATTAGACCCTTTTCTTCAAGTTTTATTGCAACTCTAGATCCTTCCCTACTACTTGCTTCTAATTCTCGCCATAATTCAGATTGAAGAACTCCTTTACTGCCTGTATTTATTACAAATTGCAGAGCTTTTTGTTCTAAGTCATTTCGTTTTGGCATATTTTTCTCAGTTCCAAATATCCATTAATATATGCGTTAAATCCAAATAAAATATGTATCCTAAGAAGTTGAAAAAAATCAATGATCAATAATCTAAATGAAATATATTGTTTAGGAATTGAATCCACAGCCGATGACTTTGGTGTGGGAATATCCACACACAAAGGTGAAATTTTAGCAAATGTATCGGATGGATATATCCCAGAAGAAGGTGGAATTCATCCAAGGGAAGCAGCAAGGCATCATTCAAAAGTAGCTTCAGAAGTTCTTGATCAATCTTTTAATAAGGCTGGAATAAAACCAGCTGATTTAGGTCTGATTGCATTTGCTCAAGGTCCAGGATTAGGACCCTGTCTTAGAACTGGAGCAACTGTAGCACGTGCACTTGCATCATATTTAGATATTCCTCTTGTGGGAGTAAATCATTCTGTTGCTCATATTGAAATTGGAAAATTAAAAACAAATGCTAATGATCCTGTAACTTTATATGTTTCAGGTGGGAATACTATAATTTCTGCTTTTAATTCAGGTAAATATAGAATTTTTGGTGAGACATTAGATATTGCTCTTGGTAATTGTTTGGATGTATTTTCACGTGAAGCAGGATTAAAACAAACGATTGATATTCCTCTTGG
>JARRKS010000254.1:0-3129 GCA_037387865.1 Flavobacteriaceae bacterium | reverse complement strand
CTTCAACTATATATTTATTTGAATATTTTAATGCGGCTGTTATATTTTTGACATCTAATTGCTTTCCTGAATCTTCATTATTATACAATAGTTTTAAAATGTCTTCTATAATTGTTTTTTCATCTTTTTTATAATAATTCTTTACAATCCAAAACCATCCATTTGTTGGTCTGAACAATAGAAATAATAGTCCTGAAATGATAAAAAATAATATTAAAGCAAAACCTGGATTATAATTATTCATTTCTTAAAGTGTTAAAAACAAGTTTTCTGCTACCATTTTTGAAATAATCATTGTTTTTTCTTTGGTTTCAATAGTTATGGAACTATCAAAGGGCTCAAAATCTAAAACCTTTATAGTATCTCCAAGTGCTAGCTTGTTCTTATTTAAATATTTCAAAAATTCATCTGAAGAATCTTTAACACTTACCAAAACGCCTTTTCTTCCTGCTTTAATTTCTAAAATATTTTGTGTTTCTAGCTGAACCATTTTTCCATTTTTATCTGGAATCGGATCACCATGAGGATCGTGTGTCGGTTTTTCTAAAAAAGCATCTAACTGATTGATTAGTTTTTCAGATTTTATATGCTCTAATTGTTCGGCAATTTCATGAACCTCATCCCAAGAAAAATTAAGTTTCTCTACTAGAAAAACTTCCCAAAGTCTGTGTTTACGAACAATATTTGAAGCAATTTTTCTACCCTTTTCAGTTAAATTAACGCCTTGATATTTTCTATAATTGACCAAACCCTTATCAGAAAGCTTTTTTAGCATATCTGTTACCGATGATGCCTTTGTATCCAACTGCTCTGCAATAGCATTGGTGCTAACAGAAACACTTCCAAACTTACCTAAATGATAAATAGCCTTTAAATGATTTTCCTCTGATTGTGTTAACAAAACCTATATTTTAATAAAGCAAAGATAATGATTTTTACCTTAATAAAAATATTTTTTTAGATTAGTCTAAATTATAGTGCTCAATAAATTAACATATAAGTATTAAATGTAACTGAAATTAAAACTTTCTTTCTTTTTGAAGTTGCTCGTAGGCTTGTTGAACTTGTCTAAATTTTTCTTCAGCACCTTTTTGGTGTTCTTTACCGAGGTGAATTACTTTGTCAGGATGATACTTTTTAGCCATCCTTCTATAAGCCTTTTTAATCTCATCAACTGTCGCAGATTTTGAAATCTCTAAAATCTTATAGGCATTATCAACACTATTAAAAAACATGGCTTTGATGCTTTCAAAATCACGTGAACTAATACCTAAATATCCATTAATAGTATATATCTGTCTAACCTCATCTTCTGTAACATGCCCATCTGCTTTAGCAATACCAAACAAGAAATGTAGTAACTGGAGTCTTGAAGGATGGTCCATCATATGTTTAATTTGCAAACAAACTTGTCTTGTTGAAATATTTTGTTTGCTCACATTTTTAAACAATTTAAAGGCATGATTAGCTCTTTCTTTACCATACATGCTTACAAAATGTTTACGCACAAAATCTAATTCTCTTTGATCTTGAACCCCATCTGCTTTGATCACAATTGAAGATAAAATAAGTAAACTCACCTCAAAATCGCCAGGTTGGGTTTGTGCCTGCTCTGGTCTTCTGCTGTATTTTGTTCGTCTTCTTTGGTGTCCTGAATTGCCTTCTCCTATAAATGGTCTTCTTTGATTATCAGCAACAGAATCCACAATACTTCCTAAAGCCAAGCCAATAATTGCACCTATTGGCCCACCAAAAGACCATCCTATAGTAGCTCCGATCCATTTAGAAAAACTCATGTAAGAATCAATTTTGTTTATCGTCAAATATAATATTTGTTAGTTGATTACAATATTAATTTGTTACACAAATGGTATCTTTGCAATCACTAAATCATTAATTATAAAAATTTAAATTTATGTATCCAGCAGAATTAGTTAAACCAATGCGTGAAGATTTAACCAATGTCGGTTTTGAAGAATTACATACTGTAGAACAAGTAGATGAAGCTATTGCAAAAGAGGGAACAACTTTAGTAGTTGTTAATTCGGTTTGTGGTTGTGCAGCTGCGAATGCACGTCCTGGTGCAAGATTGAGTTTGCAAAATGCAAAACGGCCAGATCATTTGGTTACTGTTTTTGCAGGTGTAGATAGAGACGCTACAAATAAAGCTCGTGAATATATGATTCCATTTCCTCCGAGTTCGCCAAGTATGGCATTGTTTAAAAATGGTGAGTTGGTTCATATGTTAGAGCGTCACCATATTGAAGGTCGTCCAGCAGAATTAATTTCAGAAAACCTTATGGATGCTTATAACGAGCATTGTTAACCAATAAAGAAATAAACTTTTAAATATAAAAACCACGTTTTTCAACGTGGTTTTTTAATTTTAGACATGCAAAAAATATTAGCTTATCCTCTTACTGTAATTTATTTTCTGCTTTTTGGGTTAACACTTGTTGTTTTTCATCCAATACAATGGTTTAGTTTTAATGTTTTAGGCTATAAGGCACATAAGGTTTCTGTAGATTGGCTTCAATTTTTTATTATGCGTTGTCTTAATGTTTTAGGAACAAGTTTTACGTATATAAATCCTCATAAAATTGAAACAGGTCAACCGCTTATAATCGTTACAAACCATCAAAGCATGTATGATATTCCACCTATTATGTGGTATTTGAGAAAACATCATGTAAAATTTATTAGTAAAAAAGAATTAGGCAGTGGTATTCCTAGTGTTTCATATAATTTACGTCATGGAGGTTCTGTTTTGATTGACAGGAAAAAACCAACTCAAGCAGTAAACGCTATTAAAAATTTTGCTCATTATATTGAAACAACTAAAAGAGCGGCAGTTATATTTCCTGAAGGAACTAGAAGCAGAAATGGAATCCCAAAACCTTTTCAAAGGAAAGGGCTTTTAACCTTGTTTGAGAACATTCCTTCTGCCCTGGTAGTTCCTATTACAATTAACAATTCATGGAAAATGCAGCGTTATGGAAAATTTCCCATGGGTATTGGTAACCGTCTTTCATTTACAGTTCATGAACCCATTAAAGTTGAAGATCATGAACATAATCAAATAATTGAAACTATTGAAAAACAAATAACTGATGCCATCAAACTCAACTA
>JARRKS010000253.1:0-4171 GCA_037387865.1 Flavobacteriaceae bacterium | reverse complement strand
GCCATAAATGCATTGTAAAATATAAAATAAAGACTTGAGGGTTTTCGTTTATAAATATAGAAAAATTAATAAGAAGTATATTACATTACCCTCATTTTAAATAACGTGCTAAAAGACGATGAAAATGATGAACTCCTTTTTCTCTTGTTGGAGAAAATCTTCCTGTCGTGTAATACCTAGATTGTACACCTTTATGAACGCTTTCAACAACAAATTCATCTTCACGTTCTACTTTGTCAAGCAAAGCTCCAGCGCCTTTGTGTAATTTTGTTTCATCATGAATATAAGTTAGAAAAGATACTTTTGTTTTATTTATTGATATAGGTTTCACAATATTAATTGATAAACCCCAAGGGTAAAAGTTAAACATCATGTTTGGGAAAATCCAATAATAGTATGCGCCAATGTTTTTACCGAAATCTATATGGTATTCCGGTAAATCAAAAACTTCCTCGCCATCTTTTGCATAACCAATTTGAAGATTAAAATGTTCATAAATTTCAGTTGAATAATTACCATAATCCAATACTTGATTCAGATCTTCATGCACGAATGGTATGTGAAACCCTTCTAAATAATTATCACAATACAATGCCCAATGACAATTAACCAAATAATCTTTACTTGCACTTTTTTGATATTTGAATTGATGTAAGGGTAAAAATCCTATGCGTTCGATCATTTTATTTAAAACATCATCAAAATCAAAAGAAGGATTAAGTCCAACAAATAAATATGGACCTAATGTCCTAATTGGGAATTCATGAAGGTCATCACATGGACGCGGAAAATTTTCAGCAGTTTCAAATTCTGGCATAGATTTAAATGTACCATCCAAATTAAAACGTCTTCCATGATACATGCACGTTAATTGCTTTAATTTACCTGGATTTGTAATTAAAATGTTACCTCTATGTGTACAAACATTACTAAAACAATTTATACCATCTTCTTTATCTCTAATTAGTAAAAGAGGTTCAGTCAAATAGTCTTCTAAAAGTATAAATGGATATGTAGATTCCGCAAATGGAATCAAACTAGGTGTCAGCTTTTTTTATTTCGGCATAAATATGAAATTTCTTTTTCAAAATATATTTAGTTTTTAAAAACTCTCACATTCAATTTAAAACTTTGATAGAGTTTCACTAAATATATAAAAAAAGTGCAAGAACAGGAGTTCTCACGCTCTTATTTAAAAGCTCAATTCAATCTGATTTTTTATGATATCCTCAAAGGTCTCTCTTTTTCTTATCAAATGTGCTTTGTTATTGTACCATAATACTTCTGCTGGTCTGTAGCGCGAATTGTAATTTGAAGCCATTGAGAAACAATAAGCACCTGCATTTTTAAAAGCAAGAATATCACCTTCACTTATTTCAGTGATTCTTCTATTGTTGGCAAAAGTATCTGTCTCGCATATATAGCCAACAACAGAGTAAAAGCGTTCTTTACCTTTTGGGTTGGAAATATTTCTTATTTCATGTTGTGAGCCATAAAGCATAGGCCTGATCAAATGATTAAACCCAGAATCAACCTGTGCAAAAACTGTTGAAGTTGTTTGTTTTACGGCATTTACTTGCACCAAGAATTGACCAGCTTCGCTTACTAAAAACTTGCCAGGCTCAAAGGCTAATGTTAATTCTCTGCCATATTCTTTACAAAAATCATTAAATCGTTTTGTAAGCTTTTTGCCAAACTCTTCAACATTGGTTTCAATATCTCCTTTTTTATAAGGGACTTTAAAACCAGAACCGAAATCTATAAATTCTAATCCTTTAAAATTCTTTGCTGTTTCAAACAAAATTTCACTGGCGTACAAAAACACTTCAACATCTAAAATATCACTTCCAGTATGCATATGAATTCCATTAATGTTCATACCAGTATTTTTTACAATACGAACAATGTGAGGTATTTGATGTATTGAAATCCCAAATTTACTATCTATATGTCCTACCGAAATATTGGTATTACCACCAGCCATAACATGAGGATTGATACGAATACATACAGGAATGTTAGGGTGCTTTGTTCCAAACTGTTCTAAAATTGATAAGTTATCTATATTGATTTGGGTACCCAAAGTAGCAACCTTTTCAATCTCTTCAATAGACACACCATTAGGTGTGTAAATTATTTTGTCTGGAGTGAAACCTGCAGATAGTCCTAACTTAACTTCTTGAATGGAAACCGTGTCAAGACTAGAACCCAAAGTATTCAGAAGTTTCAAAACTGAAATATTTGATAATGCCTTGACCGCATAATTGATCTTAAGCTTCTTTACCTTATTAAATGCAGATGTTAAACGTTTGTACTGTGAAATAATTTTTTCAGAATCATAAACATAAACCGGACTTCCAAAGTCTCTAACAATTTTAAGTAAAGTTTTATTCTCCATGATTTTATGTTTTTAATAGATAATTTTTGCCAAAAATATCATTTAAAGCAAAATAGAAAAGATTAATAGCTAAATTTTACTAATTTTACACAAAATGTTAAATAATTAACAAAATGAAAACTATTGCCTCTTGCGTTGAAGATATTATTACATCACAACCTTATATTGAAGAAGCACTCCATCAAGAAATCATTAATTACTCGGCTTTAGCCAATGTTCTTCAGAATCAAGTTTCTCTAATGCTGAAGAAAGATGTTAAGACTGGTGCAATTATGATGGCTTTACGACGGCATAATCAATCTGCAGTTATTAATCATTCATTTCAGTTAAAACGTGTTTTTAATAGTTTGGGAGATATTATTGTACGATCTAATTTAAGTGATTTTACATTCAAGAACTCTAACACATTAATGAATTGTCACACCAAAGTGTTGGATAATATTCATTCTAAAAACCATATTTTTTACACATTTACTAGAGGTGTTTTTGAAAGTAATATTATTATTTCTAGTGTAGAGAGTTACCACGTATTAGAAAGTTTTAAAAATGAATCACAAATTGGATTCCAAGAAAATCTTTCTGCAATAAGCGTAGGTTTACCAAAAGAAAATTCGAAAGTTATTGGCTTGTACTATCATATTTTTAAGAAATTGGCTTGGGAAGGTGTTACCATTTATGAAGTGATATCTACTACAAATGAATTTACAATTGTTGTAGAAAACCAAATAGTGGATAAAGCATTTTCGCTAATTAAAAACTTAAAGGTAAAATAAAAGGTTTCATTCTATTTAAATTATTTGCTAGTATGTTAAGTATGTTTACTTTTGTAATGCAAAAAAAGCACAATCATTTAATATGAATTTACACGAATATCAAGGAAAGGAAATATTAAGCAATTTTGGCGTAAGAATTCAACGAGGTATTGTTGCACAAAATGCTAATGAAGCTGTTGCAGCAGCAAAACAATTAACATCAGAAACTGGTACGTCATGGCATGTTATAAAAGCTCAAATCCATGCTGGTGGTAGAGGTAAAGGAGGTGGCGTTAAACTTGCAAAAAGTTTAAAGGAGGTTGAAACACTAGCTGGACAAATTATAGGCATGAATTTGATTACACCTCAAACTTCGGCAGAAGGCAAAAAGGTGCATCAAGTATTGGTTGCAGAAGATGTTTATTATCCAGGTGAAAGTGAACCTGAAGAATATTATATGTCGGTTTTATTGAATCGAGCTAAAGGACGTAATATGATTATGTATTCTACTGAAGGTGGAATGGATATTGAAAAAGTAGCTGAAGAAACGCCACATTTAATTTTTACTGAAGAAATAGATCCTTCTACAGGAATATTGCCTTTTCAAGCTAGGCGAATTGCATTTAATTTAGGTTTGTCTGGAGTTGCATTTAAAGAAATGATCAAATTTGTGAATGCTTTATATACTGCTTACGTGAAATCTGATTCTTCATTGTTTGAAATAAATCCGGTTTTAAAAACAAGTGACAATAAAATTATGGCTGTAGATGCTAAAGTGACTATTGATGATAATGCGCTTTACAGACATAAAGATTATGTAAATTTAAGAGACCTACGTGAAGAAAATCCTATAGAAGTTGAAGCTAAAGAAGTAGGCCTTAATTATGTTGACCTAGATGGAAATGTTGGCTGTATGGTAAATGGTGCTGGTTTAGCTATGGCTACTATGGATTTGATTAAACAAGCAGGAGGAGAACCGGCAAACTTTTTGGATGTAGGAGGAACAGCAGATGCGGCACGT
>JARRKS010000252.1:0-4373 GCA_037387865.1 Flavobacteriaceae bacterium | reverse complement strand
TTAATAAAGAAAAAACAATACATATTTACCAAAAAGTATACAGATAAAGAAGTTCTGGAGTCCGACTTTATTAAAAAAGTAAATGATGCATTTAAAGTAATTCGCCCATATTTTGATTATATGAGCGATGTACTCACTACAGATTTAAATGGAGTTTCACTTATATAGCTGTTAGCATTTTTGGTCTTTCAAAGAGCTGTATATTATTTTGCAAATGTTCTTTTACAATATGCATCATTCTTTTATTTAAAGAAGAAGAATTTTCAATATAAAGCATATATTCTTCAACTGTAAAAAACCCAATTATAATACCTTTCAAAGAATTTCTAAACTTTATATCCTTATTTATAGAGTTATCAATATATGCAACACGCTTTTCTAAAGTGAGACTATAAAAAGTATTCTTATGCTTGGTAAGATAATTTCTAAAAACTTCAATGATTAAATCACCTTGAAGCATAGTAATTGGCCGAAGTACCAAGTTTTGAAATCGTTCATCCGAACTCATATTTTCATTAATTAAACTTGGAGAAACTTCTGGACGGAAAGATTTTAAATTTGTGTTTCGAGTGTCCATAGCATTTAAAATTTAATTAAAAATATAGATTATAGATTTTCAAAAATGGTGTCTGGTTTATAATTGTTAACGGCTTTATGAACAATTTAGATTCACTATATTTATGAAAACATATATTATGAAGTTTGGAAGTACAGACGACCCTGAAAATATAGACTTTACATTACCGCCAGATCATCCTGAAAATCAAAGAGTTTTAAAAAAATTCAATAACAATAAGCCATTAAATATTTATGTAGGATGTGCCAAATGGAACAGGGCAGATTTAAAAGGATTTTATCCCAAAGGAACAAAAGATGAATTAACATATTATTCTTCTCAATTTAATTCTATAGAGCTGAATGCCACTTTTTATAGATTTTTTTCTGCTGAACAATTTGCGAATTGGAAAGAAAAGACACCTGAAGGGTTTAAATTTTTTCCAAAAATAAATCAAGGAATTAGTCATTGGAAGCGTTTAAATGAAACAGAAGAAATAGTAAAGACCTATTTATACAATGCTTCTAACCTTAATGACAAGCTAGGAACTGTTTTTCTGCAAATGCATAATAACTTTGCACCAAAAGATTTTGATAGAGTTGTCAGTTTTGTAGAGAATTGGCCCAAAGGAGTACCCTTGGCTATTGAGTTTAGACATACCAATTGGTATAATGACGAAGCGGTAGCCAGCGAGCTTTATGAATTATTAGAAAAGTACAATATTTCCAATATTATTGTAGACACCGCAGGAAGAAGAGATTTGCTTCATATGAGATTGACCAACGGAACAGCTTTTGTGAGATATGTAGGCGCAAATCATAAAAGCGATTATTCACGTTTAGACGATTGGGTTAAGCGGCTAAAAATATGGAAAGAACAAGGTATCAATGAAATAGACTTTTTTGTGCATCAAAACATTGAAAAAGAATCTCCATTATTATCTGCCTATTTTATTGAAAAAATTAATAAAGAACTAGGAAGCAATCTTCATATTCCTAACAAAGTTTAGTACGTGTTGTATCTTGTTAAAGTATCGTTAATTCGATGTTAATTACTTGACGCGTATATAATTATCTAATATTTTTAGATAAAACTAATTTAAAAATGAAAAAAATACTCTTTAGCATCGTTCTTTTTGGAATGGTTTTATTAACCCTTTCAGCTATTAAAAAAGATAATAACCCACTTACTGATGATTTTATAATTGGAGATACTGGAATTGCATCAATTAATGCCTTGAGCTTTGGTCCAAATGGAATTTTATTTATTGGTGATTCAAAAAATGCAGCTATTTATGCTTTAGACACTAAAGATTCTAATGAAAAAGTTAAAGCAGAAGAAATATCAATAAATGATTTTGATAACAAGATAGCAGCTTCTTTAGGAACGACTAAAGATAACATCAAGATTACAGATATGGCTGTAAATCCTATTTCAAAATCAATATATTTTTCCGTAAATATAACAGATGGAACACCTGTATTGTTAAAACTAAATGGAGAGCAGTTTGAAAACATTTCACTCAATAATGCAAGTTATTCTAAAATTGAACTAACTGATGCAGTTGGAGTTGATGAAACTGATAGTAGAGGAAGACCAATAAGAAATTGGGCTATTGCAGATATGATGTATCATAAAGGAAAAATCATGGTGTCAGGTTTGTCTAATAAAGAGTTTAGATCTACTTTTAGGAGTATAGAGTTTCCGTTTAACAATAAACAAGATTTTGCTTCATTAGAAATCTGGCATGCCGCGCATGGTAGGTTTGAAACCTATGCACCAATTAAGACATTTAATGTTATAAATATTGAAAATGAAGATTATTTAATAGCAAGCTATACGTGTACGCCTTTGGTTTTATTTCCTTTAAAGGATTTAAAGGGAAATGAACATATTAAAGGAAGAACTGTTGCTGAATTAGGAGGAGGAAATTCACCTTTAGATATGATTGTATTTGAAAAAGAAGGCAAGCAAAAGTTTTTTATGTCAAATTCTAACAGACCAGTTATGCGCATAGACTATGATGATATAGTAAATTTTAAAGATTCGCTAACTGAAGAAGTTACGGAGTTTGCAGCTACCGATGGAGTTACGTATGACAACCTTCCATTTGTAAATGTGATTCAAATGGATGATTTGGATGATGAAAATGTACTATTCCTAATCAGAGACAGAGAAGGTGATTTAGTTTTGCGAAATAGAACAAAACAATGGATGTAATTCATCAAAAATATATTTTAAAGGCCAAGGTTTTCTTGGTCTTTTTTTGTTTGGTGCAATTTTACAACTGTAAAAATAAAGATGAAATTTCTGATGTAAAGATTGTTTATGAAAATGAAAAAGCTGTAGCTGTTTATTTCGCTACAAACCTAGATGAAAACAATATTAAAATCTATTTAAAAGGCAACAAAGAAACATCAGTTTTGGGAGAAACTGTTAAAGAAAACGGAATAATAACTTTCATTCCTATAGTTCCATTTTCTAATGGTAAAACCTACGAGATCCAACTAGAGATACTGTTCCAGAAAATTTATTGAAAATGTATTTTGTTTTTTCAAAACCAATGCAAGAAGTAAATTCTGCTTTAGAATACATTACTGTAATTGATGAAACAAAAAATGAAGAGATTTCAGTATTTCTTGAACTTCAAACTGAATTATGGAATAAAGATCATACACAATTAACCCTTTGGTTGGATCCTGGGCGAATTAAAACCGATTTAATTCCTAATAAAAATCTTGGTTTGCCAATAACAAAAGGGCATGGTTATAGAATAAACGTTTCAAAAGAGTTTGAAGATGCACAAGGAAACATGCTAATTGATAATTACAGTAAAACAATTTTTGTAGGCAATAGAGATTCTCAACTACCTAATTTAATTAATTGGATGCTAAAATCTCCTGAAGCAAATACATTAAATGAATTAATTATAGATTTTGGTGAATCTTTAGATTTTGCTTTGGCAACAGAAACAGTTAGTATTATTAATTCTGATAATAAAATTGTTGATGGTAATTTCATACTTTCAAATAACGAAAGTAAGTAGTTTCAACCTGCATCAAAATGGAAAAGTGGCAATTACACAATTTTAGTAGATTCAAAACTAGAAGATTTGGCAGGCAATAATTTAAATCATCTTTTTGATAGAGATTTAGCCACAGAACCCAATAAGGGAAAAGATTCAAAATTTAAATCTATTCAGTTTGAAATTAAGTAACGCGTAAATCTATTATTTTTCTTACGCTTTAACTTGAATATAATATTTATTTCTCAATAAGTTTACCGAATTTACCTATAACATTACATTAATTTCAATATGTGGGCATTCTATTATTAATTTTATAAAAGTTAGTGAACATCGTATCATAACTATTTAATTAATTATATAAAAAAATTGTTTTTTATACATTTGTCAACTTGAATTTTCATTATAAATTAATAAGTTAAAATGCCAAAACGAAGAATTGAAATAATGGATACTACTTTGCGGGATGGAGAACAAACCTCTGGTGTATCTTTTTCAGCTTCAGAAAAGTTAACTATTGCAAAGCTTTTATTACAAGAACTTAAAATAGATAGAATTGAAATAGCATCTGCAAGAGTTTCAGAAGGTGAGTTTCAAGCGGTCAAAAATGTTACAAATTGGGCAACTGAAAACAATTATATTAACGCTGTTGAAGTTTTAACTTTTGTTGATAAAGGTGTTTCAATAGAATGGATGATTAAGGCAGGTGCCAAAGTTCAAAACTTGCTTACAAAAGGTTCATTAAACCATTTAACGCATCAGCTTAAAAAGACTTCAGATCAACATTTTAAT
>JARRKS010000251.1:0-3148 GCA_037387865.1 Flavobacteriaceae bacterium | reverse complement strand
CTCAGTTCGATTGATTTGAGCTCGAATTAACGTTTATGAAAACATAATAAGCTAATATAATATTTTTAAACCAATGATAAAAGCGATAATCTTTGATCTTGATGGTACTCTCATACCCTTTACGTTAAATGTTAATACTTGCAGAGCGGAAATCATAAAATATCTAATGACACAAGATTTTCCTAAATCATTATTCTTAATGAAGGAAATCGCCTTTGACATGTTACTAAGAATAAAAAAATATCTGAAAACCCAAGGAAATAAGGATAAAAATTTAGAAACAATCGAAAAAAAGTTATTTTCTATTGTAGAAAGTTACGAGTTGAAGGCTGCAAAGGAAACAGCAATTTTTCAAGGTACAATTGAAACCCTTACAACTTTGCGAGAAATGAATTTAAAAATTGCTTTATGCACTATAAGTGGGGAGAAAGCAACAAATTATATTCTGAGCCGTTTTAAACTTCATCCATATTTTGATGCTGTAATCCCGCGAGAGTCCGTTTCTGTAGTTAAACCGAATCCCATCCATTTAGAAGCTGCATTGAATGCTTTAGAGATTAAGTCTCATGAGTGTGTGTTAGTTGGAGACAGCGTTAAAGATGTGTCCGCCGCTTTACAACTTAATGTATTAACAGTAGGAATGACAACCGGAATTTCTACCAAAGAAGAGTTAATTTACGCGGGTGCACATTATTTAGCATCTTCGATTACTGATGTTCCGATTCTAATAACACAGCTTGACAAGTAGTTACAAAAAGAGTTGATTTAGATGAATATCGTTTGGAAGAATCTACAAGAACTAGCTCTTAAAGAATTTCCCCAAATCGATAGAAAACCTGGAATCTATTTCTTAAGATGGACAAAAGGTGGGAAACCTGTTACTATTAATCGATTAAATGAATCAGACACTAAAGGCTTGTTGTATATTGGTGAAACAAAAGATCTTCGAAGAAGATTTCAGAGAATATGGCATGGTATAAACTTGGAAAGCAATACTAAAAGTAAAAGCACCCAGACTTTACGTAAGACAATTTTTTTCTGCAAAATACATGAAGTCATTAAATTAGATGAATATGAGATTACATGGCAACAATTATTTACCAAAATTGAGGCGGAAAGTCAAGAAGCTGCAGCTTTGAAATTATATACAGAAAAATTTAAGGAACTACCGCCATTGAATCTTAGGCTTTGTAGAGAAAAATATGCACTATGGGGTCTAGGCAATTGGGATGAATCCAAATGGTTGGTAGAACCAAATGATTTTGTAAAATTAATCATTTCTTGAAACAAATTAGGAGACTCGACTCTATGGATCACTTATAATTTACTGAGAATTTAAATTAAAGTATGTTATAATTCTCTGATATGAGTCCAAGTAGATCACGTAAACGCAACCCTCGAAAAAAGAAAGGTAGTAACACAAAACTAATATTGATAATAGCTTTGTTGGCAGTTGTTGCATTAATTATAGTAGGATATGTAATGTTAAATAACGATAGTATAAATAAAGAGGAGAATGAATTACCCCAAATGAAAGTTCTTTTTGAAACAAGTATGGGAAACATTACAATTCAGTTACGTGATGATAGACCAATAACAACAGAGAATTTTAAAAATCTAATTTTAAATGGTGTATATGATAATACAATTTTTCATAGAGTAATTGCTGATTTTATGATTCAAGGTGGGGATCCTACTGGAACTGGTTTAGGAGACCCAAATATTCCAACAATTTTAGATGAAGGTCTTTTATCTGATAATAATCTGAATAATAGAGGTACTATAGCTATGGCAAATCGAGGTGCCAATACAGGAAGTAGCCAATTCTTCATTAATCTTGTTGATAATAATTATCTCGATAAAGCAAATCCTGAATTGGGGATATCTGGACACCCAGTTTTTGGGACAATAATCGAAGGAATGGATGTTGTTGACCAAATTGGAAAAGTTTCTACAAACTCAGAAGATAAGCCATTAGAAGATGTAATACTAATAAAAGCAATGCTTATCGATTAAGTATGATAAATCGTTAATCAATTATCAATTTAAAGATGAAGTAGAAAAGAAAACAATTCCACCGAATTGGCTGATTCGGCTACCTGCAGAACTTTCTATATCGATTATTCTTGTTTTAATATTTTTGTTATTTGCCATCTGCATCAAGCTATGAATCCTGTTTTTGCTTATATTTTCAGATAGGTACTTGTCAGTTAACAATAGATATTCTGTTCCCATTTCATCATTTTTCTTTTTAGCAATTACAGTATTTTCGATTTCTTTTAAGGTATACATAATCGAATCGTATTTTTTGTTTGCATAAAGACATTTTTCCAAGATGCCTACTATGTGATCTGCTTCTTCCGAGGTTGTTTTAAAAAGAAGATCTGTAAATTTTTTAGATTTTATTAATTCAGCTACAGCAACAAAGTTGTTAGCGGAGCCTTCGAGTTCAGCAAAGTTCGTTCTATTGGGACTTTTATTATTAAGTAGATATCGGTGATGTTTTTGGACATGTGAAATAAAATCTGATGTGTAAGTTGTTTTTTGGGGGGCCGTGACAATGATGCTTTTTATTCCTTCTTTGATCAAGTGTTTCAATGCCTCAACTACTGATTGGTGAAAATTGTAGAGCACTTTTTCATCAGTTCTTTTCCCTTCAAGCTTTAACTTCAACGACTGTTTAACAACACGACTGAAAACATTCCACAATACTGCGTAATCATCTTCAAAACCTACAAGAATCGCAACAGGGTATCCGCGTCTGTATCGACGATTCCGTTTCAAGTTCATCACCTAGTCTCCTGATTGATCGTATCTATATTAGAGAACAGTCTTTTATGAGTAGCATTAAATGATTTTTTCAATTAACAAAATTTTTCTTTCTTGACGAAAGTTTATATGCTTCAATACTTAGTAAATGAAAAATCCAATTGAGAGTTGAATGATAAATGTCTGATAAAGCAAATCCAGCTCCTCTGGGGCTATTAGGTTTTGGAATGACAACAGTACTTCTGAATATACACAATGCAGGTCTTTACCCTTTGGGTAGTATGATACTTGCAATGGGCTTAGTTTATGGTGGATTAGCTCAAGTGTTTGCTGGTATAATGGAATTCAAAAAAGGTAACACATTTGGTACACTTGCTTT
>JARRKS010000250.1:0-3163 GCA_037387865.1 Flavobacteriaceae bacterium | reverse complement strand
AGCTGGAAACTTTGTAAATGAAGATATTTTAGGAAGCATGGAATTTGCTTGTAAACTTGCTGGCACAAAGCTTATTGTAGTTCTTGGGCATACTAGCTGTGGTGCTGTAAAAGGAGCTTGTGACCATGCAGAAATGGGTAATTTAACCAAGCTTATTGAAAAAATTACACCTGCTGTAAATGCCGTTTCAGAACCAAAAGATGAAAGCTTAAGAAATTCAAAAAACATCGAATTTGTAGATTCTGTTTCCAAAAAGAATGTAGAACTAACTATTGATAGAATTCATGCAGAAAGCTCTATTCTTTCTGAAATGGAAAAGAATGGCGAAATCATGATTGTTGGAGCCATGTATGACATCAACAATGGTGAAGTGACATTTTATGAATAGTAATGATTGCACTTAAAAATAACATGAAAAATAAATTAAGTTTGGTAGCACTAGTGTTTATGCTAGTGCTTCCAAACAATATGAATGCTCAAGATAGTGACTTAGGAAATTGGTTAATTTATATTGGTAGTAAAAAAATCAATGATAGTTGGAATATTCACAACGAAGTTCAATATAGAAATTACAATATCATAGGAGATTTAGAACAACTTCTTTTAAGAACTGGATTAGGATATAGCTTTAATGAGAATAAGAATAATGTTCTATTAGGATACGGTTACATTTTGTCTGAAAATTACATCCCAGACACAAATAATAAAACATCTGTAAATGAACACAGAATATTTCAACAATTCATCTCTAAACAAAACATAGGTCAAGTTATATTAAATCACAGATACAGATTTGAACAACGCTTTGTAGAATCTGATTTTAAATTAAGATTTCGATATTTTATAGGATTAAATGTACCTTTATCAAAAAAAGAAACTAATAAATATTATTTTTCGGCTTATAATGAGATTTTCTTAAATTGTAAAAGTTCTGTTTTTGACAGAAATAGATTGTATGCTGGGATTGGATATAAAATCAATAATAACTTAAAACTCGAAGCCGGTTATATGAATCAGTTTTTTGAAACATCAAGCAGAGATCAGTTTAACATCATCACTTTACTTAATTTTTAATACATAAAAAATTGAAATAGAATGAGTAAATTATTTTCAAATATTAAAGGCGATGCTTTTGGAGGAATTACCGCAGGTATTGTAGCTCTTCCTCTAGCGCTAGCCTTTGGAGTATCTAGTGGTTTAGGTCCAAGTGCAGGTTTATATGGAGCAATTTTTATAAGCTTTTTCGCAGCACTCTTTGGTGGCACTAATACCCAGATTTCTGGACCTACTGCTCCAATGACAGCTGTTAGTATGGTTATAATTGCCGGAATAATTGCAGTTAACGATGGTGATGTAAACAAAGCTCTTCCTGCTATATTGACAGTCTTTCTTTTAGCTGGACTTATGCAAATTGGTCTTGGAGCGCTCGGGCTAGGTAAGTATATAAGGTACATCCCTTATCCTGTAGTCTCTGGGTTTATGACAGCCATTGGTGTAATAATTATTGTTACCCAAATATTACCAGCCGTTGGTTACTACCCGAAAGAAGATAAAGAATTTGTAGATGGATTTAAACCTCTAGCTGAAGAAGTAATTTTAGAAAATATTTTAATAGAAGAAGCTGGCGAAGGTATTCTTGTACTTGAAGATTTTAAAGAAACTATTAGCAGGGCTGAAATGGTTACTGAAGCTGACATCGCCAAAGAATCTAAAACATTAGCGGCAAAGGAAGCTTCAGGAGTTCTTGGGACATTCAAAGTATTAGGTAAAGCATTAAGCAATATTAATTGGTTAGAATTAATATTGGCTTTAGGAACTATTTTTATTATTTATGGTTTTAAACGAATTACTACAGCTGTGCCTAGTACGTTAGTGGCTTTATTAGTAATGTCGGGAATTGCTGTTGGATTCGGTCTAAACTATAGACCTATAGAAGAAATACCTAGTGGTTTCCCTATTCCAAATTTAGAAATCATAACACAGTTTAAGTTAAGTAGTATTACTCCCTATATTTTTACTGCATTAACTTTAGCCCTTTTAGGTGCCATAGACTCATTATTAACAAGTGTTGTTGCTGATAATATGACTAAAACAAAACATAAACCAAATAAAGAACTTGTTGGTCAAGGTATAGGAAACAGTATTGCTGCAATTTTTGGAGGAATTCCTGGTGCAGGAGCAACTATTAGAACAGTTGTAAATATTCAATCTGGTGGTAAAACAAAATTGTCTGGTATGATAGCGGGGATTTTATTATTAGTTATTTTATTAGGCTTGGGTCCAATAGCATCTAAAATCCCAGCAGCAGTTCTAGCAGGTATTTTAATTACTGTTGGTATTGGTGTTATGGATTACAAAGGCTTAAAGGCAATACCTAGTTTACCAAAAGATATCAAGTTTGGCCCTATTAAGTTTAGTTCTGAAGTAACGGTAATGTTAGTTGTACTTCTACTATCTACATTTTGGAATTTAGTATATGCTGTTGGTATTGGTTTGGTTATAGCGTCTTTGATGTTTATGAAGAAAATTGGAGATTTAAGTGCAGAGCGTTCAGATGTAAAAGCAATAAAAGAAGAAACCTGGGATGATGAAATAGGTTTCCCTGAAAACCTTAAAGACAAAGTATTTATAAAGCATATAAAAGGACCGCTTTTCTTTGGAAATACTAGTAATTTTCAACAGCTTACTGCTCAAATTCCTAATACTGCATCGCATGTTATTATGCGTTTAGATAGAATGCAATATATGGATCAATCTGGATTATATGCTATGGAAGACATGTTACTGGAATTGAAAAAGCAAAAAATTGAAGTGCTGTTTGTAGATATATTAAGTCAGCCAAGATATATGATGGAACGTATTGATATCATTCCAGATTTTATTCCTGAAGTGCATATTTTTAGTACGTTTAAAGATTGCACCAAATGGATTAAAGAAAATGTAAAAAATTAGAATACTAATTATGAATAAAAAAGCCTCATTAATTTAACGAGGCTTTTTTGTACAAAATTTTTACTCTTTAGGTTCAAACTTAAAATGCTGACCACCAATAGATGCTTCGTACATTAAGCCGCCTTTGGCTCTTGTAAATACAGCAACACCATTATGGTATGCAACATCAATTGATGCGCCTGCAGTTATTGCAACTGCCGAAGCTTGAGCA
>JARRKS010000249.1:0-3181 GCA_037387865.1 Flavobacteriaceae bacterium | reverse complement strand
CATTGGTTGTTTTAAGCGGTTTGATTGTTCTATTTAATGATAATTGAAAAATTAAAATGTTACACAAAAACACTATGCCTTTGTAAATGTTTCCAATTTATTACAAATCATGGAGAGGTACTAAAAAACAAAAAAGCATCCCAATCTTCTGTAAAGAAAAAAGGAAAGCTTTCCATTGGAATACCAAATCGCTCTGGTATTACTACGCCCTAGATTGCTCTAGGAACAACACAATTTTAAATGCCAGTGCGCCATCAGGCCCCTTCGCTAAATATATCCACTGGATATATTCTTAACGCTCGGTCCTGGTCTGGACGGGACTCGAACCTGACAATTAACATTTTCAAAATATTATTTAAGATCACCTAATCAAATTGATTAATTACAATTTCTAAATGCTTTTTAATCACACAAACTTAAAGGAGAAATGATACTGTATGACTTATAGTTAAAGGAAAAATTGCAAACAATCCGGGAAGAGTTACCTAACAATTCCATCATTTTTATATTGAAATTTACAATATTAAGTTAATCAACAAACTAAATATCATGAAAGTACTAGAGAATAGAACAGGTTGGATTAATAATCCCGTTATCAATAGTCAAATCAACCAATCCAAAGTTTACAATGTAAATAAAGAAGCATGGTTGCAAACTCCCTTTAGAATTCCATATACAACCAAAAATGTAAGTTCTGATGTTTCTATTCGGGAAGGTTCTTTGAAATCAATTAATCATCAAAAGTATCATCCATTTTTTATACAAAAATCATATAATGATATGATATTGGGTCTAATTCCCAACTTTGAGAAATTATACGATAGCTATTTAGAAATTGAAACTGAAGCCGGTAAGTTGCTCCCTGCTATTAATTTTCTACCTGCATTACGTAATTTTTCACTTAAAAAAAGAGAAATAGCCAGTCTTCTTAAAAACCCTGAACCAAAGCATATTCTTGCACAAAACGATGCAGTAAAAATAATTCTAATTCGCTGGGAGCCAGGACAACAATCTGACATTCATGGTCATGCCATCGGTGGTGGCTTAATTAAAGTTTTATATGGCGAAATTGAGGAGTTAAGGTACACTGCTGATAGAAAACAGCATTTACTATCAAAAAGCACCTATCTGTCTGATCATATCTCTTATATTGATGATGTAATGGGATTACATAGTGTTAAGAATAATCATGATTCTCCCTCTTTAACATTACATATATATACTCCTGGAAACTATAAAGTTAAAAAATATGGAAAAGACAAATAAGAATTAGTTTTACAATTAAATCTTCAAACTAGCTTCCTATTACATTATCAGCTCATATTGCACTTATAGTTTGTGTTTTAATACCTAAATAGTTAAGAAATTACCTTGATGCAGACTGCTTTATCTCCAAAACATACCCAAAATGTTTTAATTCGTTTTATATTAAATAAATTCAGTATCTTTAGTTTTTATGTTTTAGTGTTCCAATATCTTTCCATTTTCTATTACAGCTCAAGTTATTAGGTAAAATTATAATTAACTATCCAAATGAAATACATAGGAAAAGATTATGAATACCTTCGCCTGGAGAATATAGATCATAAAAACAGCGAAATACTTGCTGAAGCAAAAGAAAGAAGTTTAACTATTTTGTGGTTTGAGTCAGGAGATAATCAACTTATAGTAGATGGTGAGGAATACATTTTTGGAAAGAACCAAATGGTATTCTTTACTGAATTTCATAGGGTTAAAGTTAAGAAAATTGAGAAGATTCGTTATTTAAGATTTAATCAGGATTTTTATTGTGTTCAGGATAATGACATTGAAGTAGCTTGTAAGGGCATGTTGTTTTTCGGAGCATCTGAATTACCGATTATAAAAATTCCGGATGAACATCTAGAAAAGTTTGAAACTATATGGAAGATGTTTAAAATTGAGATTTATGATGATGATCATTTGCAATTAAATATGTTACAAATGATGTTGCGAAGATATTTGATTTTATGCACAAGAGAATATAAGAAACAGGCAAATTATCCTAAAGATAAGGTTGAATCGGATATTATTAGGGATTTTAACTTTTTGGTAGAAAATTATTTTAAAACGAAGCAAAGTTTAGCAGAATATGCTGAACTGATGCATAGATCTTCTAAAACCATATCAAATATATTTTCAAAAATCGGAACAAAATCGCCATTGCAATTTATTCAAGATCGAAAAATGCTTGAAGCAAGAAGGCTCTTGCAATATTCAGACATGCAAATTCAGGAAGTCGCCTATGAAATAGGTTATGGAGATATTCAGACTTTTAGCAGATTCTTTAAGAATAACGCAGGAATTTCTCCATCAAGATTTAAAGAAATCCATTCATAGGGAAAAATTGCAAACTATTCGGGAAAAGATACCTATCAGCTATATCATTTTTACTCTCATCTTTACATTGTCAATTTAATTATTAACCTTTTAAAACTTAAGACAATGAAAAAATTAATTGTAACAGTAACAGTTTTTATGTTTAGTATGGCAAATGCATTTGCACAATTACCAGATCCTGGATTTAATGTAGATGCAAATACAGCCATTGTAATCACAGATCCACAAAATGATTTTTTAAGCCCTAATGGTGTAACTTGGGGAGTAATAGGTGAAAGTGTTGTAGCAAATAATACTGTTACCAACATTGAAAACCTATTTAAGGTAGCTAAAGAGAAAAACATTACCGTTTTTGTTTCTCCACACTATTATTACAAACATGACCATGATTGGAAATTTGAAGGAGCATTAGAAGTCCTTATGCACAATATTAAAATGTTCGATAGATCGGGTGCACTCTCAACAGAAGGATTTGAGGAGTCTGGTGCTGACTGGCTAAATGACTACAAAGAATACATTGAAGGAAACAACGTAGTTGTAACTAATCCTCATAAAGTGTATGGCCCGGAGTCTAACGATTTAGCATTGCAATTGCGTAAGCGAGGCTATAACAAAGTTATTCTTGCAGGAATGTCAGCTAATTTATGCGTTGAATCTCATTTAAGAGAGTTAGTTGAAAACGGATTTGAAGTTTCTGTGGTAAAAGACGCTACCGCTGCGGCAATTTTACCTGGCATGAACGGTTATGAAGCAGCAATGGTCAATTTCAGAATGATAGCAAGCCATATTTTTACAACTTCTGAAGTGGTCAAAGAATTACAGA
>JARRKS010000248.1:3281-4874 GCA_037387865.1 Flavobacteriaceae bacterium | reverse complement strand
GTGTATTTTTAGGATTAAATGAGAATTTAAACCTATATAAAATTAAAGTAAGATTTTCTGTTATTATTCACTAGTAACTGGAAGATAATTTTTACGCAAAAAAGCTTTATAGCGTTCCTCATTTCGGTAGGGATCAAACTCTCTTCTGCCATTGGCATATAATGCATAATTATAATCGAACTGCATATTTTGTAAATAAAAATACATTGAGTCTCTGTCTTTTAAAACCGCATGAAGAATGGCTCTATTAGCACGCCACAATAACAAAACACCCGTGCCATATGGATATTTTTTATTAATACTATCTACTTTTTTACGATCTTCTAATTTAGCATAAGTAAGCACTTGTGTTAAATAATCATTGGTTAATGGTGGTTCTTTTGAAACCTCCAATGTTTTTTTAAAATCTCCCTTTAGATAGTTATGATACCATAAAAATTTTAACTGAAAATTCTTATTAATTAGAGATTTGTAATTTTCAGACACCATTAATTTTTGAGCTTCTTCATATTTCTTATCTTCTATTAACATATTTAAATACGGCACTACGTTGCGGATATTTAATGAATCAATTTTATAGGCTTTTTTCATATATGATACTGCTGCGTCATCATCATTCAATATAGCATTAGAGGCATAAGCTAACTCGCTGTAGTATAAAGAACTATCTGGATATTTTTTTAGATGGTTAAATGTTCTAGATATTTTTTAATATCTGGATATGGACGTAATTGAAAGTACAAAGCGTATTGTATATGTGTTAACGCATCATTAGGATTTAGTTCTAAAGCTTTTTTATAATATTCATTTGCTTTATCCCAATTAATATATTCAGAAAGCGCTGCTTTTACACCCCATGCTCTATAGGTGTTCTGGTTAATATGTAATGCAGAATCAGCATATTTATGTGCCAATTCTATACCTTCAAAAGCATTAATAGCCCTAAAAGCATGGTATCTTGATAATTGCCAATAAGAATGTGCTATTTCAGCATAGGCTTCAGCAAAATTTGGGTCTAAAGCGACGGCTTCTTTGTTAAGCTCTATATTATTCGATAAATCTTCTGTACTTCTACTATTATCAACCAATTTTCCTTTTAAGAATAAACTATAAGCCTCCATATTTTCTGTTGGATACTTTGTAAGTACAACTTTTTCTCGAGGGCTTAAGGTAATTTGTAATTGATTCATTACTTGTTGAGCTATATTATTTTGAATGCTTATTATATCATCAAAAGTTTCATAATACTCTTTAGACCATACATGTTTATCTTTAGCGTCAATAAGCTGAATGATGATTTTAATTTTATCTTCCAAGAGTGTGACGCTACCTTCAAGAATATAAGAAACGCCTAACTCTTTAGCTATTTCAGGAATTTTTTTATCAGAATTTCGATAGGTAGATGAAGATGTAAAAGATATCACAGACAGGTTCTTCATTTGTGAAAAAGAATGTAATATATTGTCAGATACACCATCTGAAAACCACTGGTTATCTACAGGGCTGAAATCCTTAAATGGAAGAACAGCTATAGAATTAGTAAGTTGGTTTTTATTTAAAGTAAAATTATTGATCAGGAAATAACCTAATACA
>JARRKS010000248.1:0-3188 GCA_037387865.1 Flavobacteriaceae bacterium | reverse complement strand
AATTCATTTAAATCTATATTTTGTGTTTTATATTCACCTGGAGAAATACTAAAATATTTACTAAAAGCTTTATTGAAATAAGATGCACTATTAAATCCAACTTGAAAAGCAATTTCTGCGGCAGTAAAGTCAGTTTCCTTAAGAAGTTTAGCAGCTTTTTCTAAACGTAATTCTCTTAGGTATTGGTTAACCGATTTTCCAGTAACAGCTTTTACTTTTCGTAATGTTTGTGAAGAACTTAAATTAAGAGAAGCTGCTAATTCGCGCACACCGAAGTTTTCGTTAGATAAATTACTTTTAACTATATTTCGAACTTCATCTATAAATTTATTACTCAAAAGCTTAAATTAAGTATTTTAAAGATAGTTCATTTTTAGTTGGAATGTTTTGATAATGGATAATTAAAAGAAAATAAGGTTATTCACAATTATATATACTATTATAATTTTGTTTTAAATTTTTTAAAAAAAGATATTGATTATTATAGTTTGTTAATAGTATCAATAACTTTTAAAGCTTTTATTTTGATAAGACGCTATTTACTTTTTATGAGTGTTGTATTAACAATCTAAAACTCTCATTATAAGTTAGAATTAAGTGTTATTGACAACTGTTTATAACTACATTTCACAATTAAATACTTATAACTTTTTAAAATTTTTGTGTTTGTAACTACATCAATTAATCTTATAAAATTAGAATAATCTTTAAGGTTATTTTTTTGATTTTATACTTATTAAATTCACTTATAAAAAATTATGAAACTTAAAAATTAATCTATTACAAAATAACAACTGTTTATTAACAACTAATGAATATACTAGTGAACAATTTAAAAAATACTAGTTGTTATTTTGTAACTTTGAAATCTGTAAAATAAGCTTATTTTTTATGAAAATATCTATAGGAAACGATCACGCAGGGACAGACTACAAATTTGCTGTATTAAAATATCTAGAATCTAAAGGTATAGAAGTTATAAATCATGGTTCAGATTCAAGTGACAGCGTAGATTATGCCGATTTTATTCATCCTGTTGCTCAAGATGTAGAAGATAAAAAAGTAGACTTAGGTATTATTATTTGTGGAAGTGGTAATGGTGCAAGTATGACAGCTAATAAACATCAAGGAGTACGTTCTGCTATATGTTGGACTAAAGAGATAGCTGAACTAGCAAGAAGTCATAATAACGCGAATATTTTAAGTATTCCGGCACGTTTTACAGCTAAAGAACAAGCTATTGAAATAGTAGATACTTTTTTAAATACCAATTTTGAAGGTGGACGTCATGAAAGACGAATCAATAAAATTCCATTATCGTGTTAAATGGGTCACTCGCATTCTCATACTCACCAAAGTGATCTAAAAGGGCGGAATTTAGTCATATCAATTCTTTTAAATATTCTTATAACAGTTGCTCAAGTTATTGGAGGACTAGTTTCTGGAAGCTTATCTCTTTTAAGTGATGCACTTCATAATTTTACAGATGTTCTTTCACTTATAGTAAGTTATATTGCTAATGTTTTAGCAAAACAATCAGCATCATTACAGAGAACATTTGGGTTTAAACGTGCGGAAATATTGGCAGCTTTCGTAAATGCAGCTACCTTAATTATTGTAGCTGTTTTATTGATTATTGAGGCTATTAAAAGATTTCAAAATCCAGTTGAAATAGAATCAACACTAGTAATATGGTTATCATTATTAGCAATTTTTGCCAATGGTTTTAGTGTGTTGTTATTAAAGAAGGATTCTAAAAGAAATATGAACATGCGTTCTGCTTATTTACATTTATTAACAGATATGTTAGCAAGTGTTGCCGTTTTAATAGGTGGATTACTCATGAAGTTTTATGAAATATATTGGGTAGATAGTGTTTTAACTCTAGCTATTGCTTTATATCTGATCTGGATGGGATTAGATTTGTTAAAAGATTCGTTTAGGGTTCTTATGTTGTTTACACCAGAGGATATACATGTTAAAGATATTATTAATGAAGTACAACAGATAGAAAGTATAAAAAATGTACATCATGTTCATGTTTGGCAACTCAATGAAGATGAAGTTCATTTTGAAGCCCATATAGATTTCAAAGAAGATATTTCATTATCTGATTTTGATACAATTCTTGAAGAAATTGAAGAAATATTGTATCATAAATTTGAAATTAATCATGTTAATATTCAACCAGAGTTTGGTAAATGTGATCCAAAAGATGTTATTGTTCAGGATTAATTATGCTAGATATTAAAATAAAATCTTTTAACGAATTATCTAAACAAGAGCTTTATGATGTTCTTCACTTACGTTCCGAAGTGTTTGTAGTTGAGCAAGATTGTGTTTATCAAGATATCGATTATAAAGATCAAAAAGCTTTACATGTTTTAGGTTTTAAGGATAATATGCTAATTGCCTACACGCGTATTTTTAAACCAGGAGATTATTTTACCGAAGCTAGTATAGGTAGAGTAGTGGTTGCTAAAGACAAAAGACAATACAAATTCGGAAATGAAATTATGAACGCTTCAATAAAAGCTATTCAAAATAAGCTGCAGCAAAAATCAATTCGTATTTCTGCACAGTGTTATTTAAAAAAGTTTTATAAAAATTTAGGATTTAAGCCAGTAGGAGAGGAGTACTTAGAGGATGGTATTCCACACATTAATATGCTTTATAATTAATCACTAGCACCTACATAAGTAATCAAGATCTCTACACGTCTGTCATATTTTGGATCTCCACCTAAAGGAAATTTACGACGCATTCCAACATATTTCATACGTTTTTTATCAACCCCTTTTTTAGCAAGATAGTCATATACATATTTTGCCCTCGCAACAGAAAGATTCCGTTTTTTTGTTTGTTTATCTACTGCATCTCTACTGTTTTGAGTACAGCAAACATGTCCTTGTATAGTAAAATAAACATCCTCCTTTTTAACCAGAACCTCTGCAATATGATTTAAGGTATTTTTGGATTCTTTAGAAGAAATATAACTGTAACCATTTTTAAACAAAATATTCTCAAAAGTAATTTTATCTCCAACTTTAAGTTCTTCTTCTAAAACTTCAGCAGTTGTTTTCGTTTCAACCCTATCTTCTACTAAACTTTTTTGAGGATCTTTTTTTGTAACTATAATTTCTACTTTTCTGTTTAAACCTCTAATTTTTGCAAGATCATCTTCTTTT
>JARRKS010000247.1:2820-6640 GCA_037387865.1 Flavobacteriaceae bacterium | reverse complement strand
AAAGACTAAAGATTTATCTGTTGCATTTTTATAGGCTTTCATCAACCATTTTAATGAAACTCCATTAGCATTGGTGTCTTTTAAGTCTTCACCATAACATAGCTCATCTTTATGCTTTGGATTTTTAGCACCAAAATTTTCAACAGGTGTATAAGTAAATGTAAAAACATTTTGGTCTAAAAAAGGTGCGCCATAACGTTGAAATTGAAACTCTGTACCACGACCTGCATTAATATTGGTGCCTTCAAACAACCCAAGACTTGGATATAATTCAATAGATTTGTCATTTGGTAGATTTGGTGAAGGTCTAATCGGTAAACTATATGAAGTTTCATGGGTATAGTTTTCAACAGGAATTACGGTTAAATCACATTGAATACCGTTAGCCAACCATTGTTCTCCATTGATCATTTGAGCGTATTCACCAACGGTCATACCATGTACTAAAGGTATAGGATGCATACCAACAAAACTTTTATTTTCAACCTCCATAGTAGGACCATCTACGTAATTACCATTAGGATTTGGCCTATCAAGAACGATTACGGGAATATTGGTATCAGCGCAAGCTTCCATGACATAGTGTAAAGTTGAAATATAGGTGTAAAATCGCACGCCGACATCTATGTTCTGGAGAGAAAACCTTTTTAACATTAATGTTTAATAATAAAAGAGAGTCAACTAAATGTGTACTTCTATGAATAAATTTTTCAAAACCTGTTTCTCCTGTTTCTGGATCGCCCCAAAATAGAGAATCCTTTCCTTTGAAAATGACACTAGTTTGATTGGCAACAATACCAACCCTTTTTCCGTTAAGTAGAGGCAAATATTTTTCAGTTTGATTGGCACCAACAATAATTGGTTTATCATCCTGAACTTGATTCAGAATCTCATCATTTTTAACAATTTCTCTTTTGGATTTAGAACCACAAGAAATCATCACGAAAACAAATAATAAAACTGTATTTTTGAAATTATAAAATGTCATCTATTTAATTTGAATTACGAATATTTTATAGCAAAACGTATAATTGGCAGTAAAGCGTATAAAAGTAGCATTTCGGCGCCAATAATAAAAATTGGAATTGCAGCAATTGCTATTGGCATTGTAGTTATGATGATTGCTATTGCCACCGGAATTGGTTTACAGCAAAAAATTAGAGATAAAGTTGTGGCGTTTAATGGTCATGTAACTATCACAAATTATGATAGTAACAATTCGCAAGAAAGTGTTGTTCCCATTTCTAGTAATCAGGAATTTTATCCAGAATTTAAAACAGTTGAAGGCATTAAGCATATTCAAGCTGTAGCGACCAAATTTGGTGTGATTAGAACAGAAAATGATTTTGAAGGTGTTATTTTAAAAGGCGTAGGAGCAGATTATGATTGGAGTTATTTTGAAGAATTTTTAGTAGAAGGTCGTTTGCCAGACTTTACACAAAGGCGAAATGAAGATATTTTAATATCTGAATATTTGGCCAATAGACTGAATTTCAATTTGGGTGATAAGTTTCAAACCTATTTTGTAAAAGACGATCCAAATAAATCACCAAATATAATAGGTTATACTATAGTAGGCATTTACAATTCTGGATTTCAGGATTTTGATGCAACCTATATGATTGGTGATATTAGGCATTTGCAACGTATCAATAATTGGGATAAAGACCAGATTGGAAATTTTGAAGTGTTTCTTGATGATTACAATATGCTTGACCAAAAAGGAAGAGAGATTTACCAAAATACCCCATCAACATTAAACACGCAAACTATTACAGATAAGTATTATTCAATCTTTGAATGGATTAAAATTTTTGACTCTAATATTTATGGGATCATAGGCATTATGATTCTTGTAGCTGGTATCAATATGATTACTGCGCTTTTGGTTTTAATACTAGAGCGTACTCAAATGATAGGCATATTAAAGTCGTTAGGAAGCAGAAATTGGAGTATCCGAAAAATGTTTTTATACAATGCTGTTTATTTAATTTTCATCGGATTGTTTTGGGGAAATCTCATAGGTTTAGGGCTTTTATTTGCTCAAAAATATTTTAAATTATTTCCGCTAGACCCAAGCGTGTATTACGTTACTGAAGCTCCTGTTTACATAAACATTGGTTATATTATTGCCTTAAATATTGGCACCTTGTTGTTGTGTTTGGTTATGCTTTTACTGCCTTCGTACATGATTACAAAAATATCGCCTGTAAAAGCCATTAGGTTTGAATAATATAAATTACACGAATATTAACTTTTAACTCCTAACTTTTACCTTAAATTTGCATCGCAAATTATTATAATGAAATACGCAAAAAACATCCTTGAAACCATAGGTAATACACCTTTAATAAAGTTGAATAAGCTTACCAAAAAATTACCATGTTTGGTACTAGCCAAATACGAAACTTTTAATCCTGGAAATTCTACAAAAGACAGAATGGCTTTAAAGATGATTGAAGATGCTGAAGCCGACGGAAGACTAAAACCTGGAGGAACAATTATTGAAGGCACTTCTGGAAATACAGGAATGGGTTTGGCATTGGCTGCCATTGTAAAAGGGTATAAATGTATTTTTGTAATTAACGATAAACAATCTAAAGAAAAGATAGATGTGTTAAAAGCGTTAGGAGCAGAAGTTGTTGTTTGCCCAACAGATGTCAAGCCAGACGATCCTCATTCATATTATTCTGTGTCTAAACGTTTAGGTCAGGAAACACCAAATTCCTGGTATGTAAATCAATATGATAATTTAAGTAATACGAAAGCACATTACGAAAGCACAGGACCAGAAATCTGGAAGCAAACCGATGGAAAAATTACACACTTTGTAGTTGGTGTTGGTACTGGAGGTACCATTTCTGGTATTGGAAAATATCTAAAAGAGCAAAATCCAAATATTAAAGTTTGGGGTGTTGATACTTATGGAAGTGTGTTCAAAAAATACCACGAAACAGGCGTTTTTGATGAAAATGAAATCTATCCATATGTGACTGAAGGTATTGGTGAAGATATTTTACCTAAAAATGTAGATTTTGATATTATTGATGGTTTTACTAAAGTAACGGATAAAGATGCTGCTATTTATACACAGCGCTTGGCAAAAGAAGAAGGCATGTTTTTGGGCAATTCTGCAGGTGCGGCTATAAAAGGTGTTTTGCAATTACAAAATCATTTTACCAAAGACGATGTAGTGGTGGTATTATTTCACGACCATGGTAGCCGTTATGTTGGAAAAATGTTCAATGACGATTGGATGCGAGAACAAGGGTTTATTGAGTAAATATTAAATATTCCCATGGTTCTAACTCTAATGGACTATCACTGATATTATACTCTTTACCTGAAAAGTAATCTGAATAACTGCCATATGCATTTTCGTTAGTGATCATAACGGTCTCGTTATTGGATGAAAAATTAAAGATTCCAATAACACGATTACCTTCTACTTCACGCATAAAACCTACTATATTTTCATTATCCTCAATTTTGACTGGGAATCCTCCAACATCACCATTCCAAATAGCTGGATTATCCTTTTTTAACTTTACCAAAGATTTGTAAAATGGAGTGTATCCCAGAGAATCTGTCCAGGTTATCGGATCTCTTTCAAAGAATTCTATTCGTTTAGAAAGACCAACTTCTTGTCCACCAAGAATGAGTGGAAAACCATAAGCAGTGAAAACCAGAGTTGCAAAAGCTTTATCTCCATCACCTAATCTTTCAAATGTAGTTCCAATCCAGGAATTCAAATCGTGGTTGGAAGTGTAGGTCATTCTATATGCATTTCTACCATGTTTGAACATGTCATCTTCAATCC
>JARRKS010000247.1:0-2781 GCA_037387865.1 Flavobacteriaceae bacterium | reverse complement strand
CTCCCTTCACAACGTCTCGCATTATAACTTCAAATTCGTCTGCATAACTTCCGTCAAGTATGAAAGTTTCGTGCCCACATTCTGCAAGCCAGAAAAGGTCTCTTAAAGGATCTAGTTCTGTTCTCGCTTCTTCCCATAAATACAATGGTATTTTGTCACCACATCCATGATCGAGTCTAAAACCATCTACACCAAGTTCTACCCAAAATCGCATAGCATCTATCATTGCTTTTCGAGTTTCAGTATTAGAATTATCCAATAAGGCTGTATCCCACCAAACATCGGTTGGGCTCATAGCTTCGTATGTAATGTTACCTTCTTCATCTCTAATATAATACTCTGGATGCTCTGTTATCCAAGAATGATCTCTTCCAGTATGATTTGGTACCCAATCAAGAATCAAGTAAAAGCCTAATTCGTGAGCTTTATTAAGCAATACATTGAAATCATCAAGAGTTCCAAATTCAGAGTTTACAGCTTTGTAATCTGATGGCGCATAATAACTACCAAGTGTCCCTTTCCTATTCGTTTTACTGATAGGATGAATTGGCATTAACCAAAGCATATCAACACCTAATTCTTTTAATCTAGGCAAATGTTCTACGAAGGCATCAAATGTTCCTTCTTCTGTGAATTGTCTAATATTAACTTCATAAATAGTTGAACCAGCAAGTTTTTCAGGAAAACTCAAGGTTTTATCTTCCTCTATATTTACCGTATTATCTTTATTTACAGTCTTTTGACAACCAGTAAATATAAGAATTAACAAAAAGTAAAATGATAATTTTTTCATTGTAAGCAATTTTGATACATTTCTAATTTCGGTTAATTTTATTAAAAACACAAATATTTGATTAAAAAGTCTTCAGCCCTTTTTTGTGTTCTCATTCTTGGTTTTTTACATTAACTTGAAGAATTTATAAATACATATTGGGTTGAAAAGATTTATTCAATACTTTTAATTAACAAAATAAATGATGACGATTTGAATTATTTATTTTTCGCATTGACCAGCCTTATACCAACATTATCTGTAATGTCCTTTAATTATGTTAAGAAACAAAATTAAACTAAACTATTTTGTATTAATAATAAGTCTTGTCATTTTTTTATTATTTCATTTTCCTTTTTTTAAATTCGTTTTCAATAATCTAGACTATAAATCTTTTGATGGAATTACCATTATTATGAGTTTGGTAATTTTAATGTTAGTAGTAAACGCTTTTGTACTATACCTTATACTTTTTCTTTCTCAATTTGTTGGCAAATTTTTACTGATTTTATTTTTTATCATCAATGCTATTGCCTTATATTTTATAAACACCTATAGTGTTATAATTGACGAAACAATGATTGGTAACGTTCTTAATACCAATTATGAAGAGGCTAGTAGTTTCTTTTCATTTAGGTTAATTGGGTATTTAATTTTATTAGGTATAATTCCTAGTATTTTTATTTTTAAAATAAAAATACTTAAAGTAAAACTCAAAATATTTTTGATAACCTTTTCGTTGACATTAATATTTATTCTATCCATGGTTTTTGTGAATTCTAGCAATTGGTTATGGATTGATAAAAATTCAAAGCAATTAGGTGCACTAGTTATGCCATGGTCATATGTGGTAAATACATCACTGTTTTACATTCATAAAAGTCAAGAAAACAAAAAAGAAATTTTATTACCAAATGCAACAATAAAAGACGCTAAAAAATCTGTCGCAGTTCTTGTTATTGGAGAATCTGTAAGAAGTGAAAACTTTTCATTATATGGTTATGAAAGACTTACAAATCCTTTATTATCGAAGACAGAAAATGTTTTTAGTTATAATGCAACTGCTTGTGCCACATATACAAGAGCAGGAGTAAAGTGTATATTAGAACATACTAATACTAAAAAATTATATGAAATTTTACCAAATTATTTATATAGAAATAATGTTGAAGTCATATGGAGAACTACAAATTGGGGAGAGCCTCCTATTCATATTAAAAACTTTTTTAACAAAAAGGATTTAAGAAAAGAATGTGAGGGCGATAAATGTAATTATGATGAAATTCTTGTAAATGGATTAAATGACCAAATTTTAGCAAGTGATAAAAATAAAATTTTAATTGTTTTACATACTAGTACAAGTCATGGGCCATCATACAGTAAGAAATATCCTCATGAATTTGAAACCTTCAAACCAGTATGCAATAGTGTTGAATTAGGAAAATGTACATCTGAAGAACTTATTAATGCTTATGACAACACCATTGTCTATACAGATTATATTTTGGCTAGCTTAATAGTAAATTTAAAGCAATTAAAAGAATATAATAGTACAATGATATTCATTTCAGATCATGGAGAATCTTTAGGAGAAAATAATTTATATATGCACGGAATACCAGCAAGTTTTGCACCTAAAGAACAATTAGATATCCCTTTTATTGTATGGCTATCTGATGGCTCTAAAGAACTCAAGCCTAATGAAACATTATCTCAAAATCATGTGTTTCATAGTGTTTTAAATTTTTTAGCCATAGAAAGCCCAATTTATGATGAAAGCATGAATATATTTGAGTGATTGTTTAGATATTGCAATGTTGTTTTGAAATGAATCAGTTTTATGTGATTTTATATCTAAATTTTTATGAATAAATTCTTTGTTATTTAAAATATTTCAATTCTTGTGCATATTTTTCTTCCAAATAGGAATTAACACTTTCAGCATCATTTATCAAATTTTCATAAATTCTTAAATGAACAATTGAAGACATTACAATAATACCAACAAC
>JARRKS010000246.1:0-3216 GCA_037387865.1 Flavobacteriaceae bacterium | reverse complement strand
GACATCATCACCAAATGTGAACATTTTAATTTTCGTTTGGCTATATATCTTAAAGCTACAGAAACACCTTGAGAGTAACCTAGAACGATCAAATTTGCGTTTCTTGGTATATGTTCAGCTTCAAAAATGGCATCAAAATTCCGCATCACATTATCAATTTCGGCAACTGTATTTTCTTTGGTCAACCAACTTGCGCCAACATGTTTATAATTATTTCCTAAATAATGCTTACTGCTGGCTTGTGGCGCAATAATGTAATTTTCGGCTGGATCTAAATCTTTAAAATATTTTAAAAAATACCGACTTAAATAATCAATACCATGGCAAACAAACCAGACATTGTTAGTCTTTGCGGTTATTGTATTGAGTGTAGAATACGTGTTGGTTATATTATATGATATTTCTTTTTCGGTGGAATTCATTTTTATACTTTTACATAATATTTTTTAAAAATAAGTTTTTATATGCAATTATCTAAAGAAGAATTTATGGCTCAAGCCAATGCAGTGTCTAAAGACACTCTTATGGGAGCTTTAGAAATTGAGTTTATTGACTATGGAGAAGATTATGTAACAGCCAAAATGCCTGTTACATCGAAAGTACATCAACCAGATGGAGTCCTACACGGAGGAGCAACAGTGGCTTTAGCAGAAAGTGTTGGGAGTTTTGCATCGCATGTCTTTGCTAATTTAGATGAGGTATTTGTAAGAGGTATCGAAATTACGGCAAACCATATTAAAAGTGTTCGTGATGGATATGTTTATGCAAAAGCAACATTTATTCATAGAGGCAGAACAACACAATTATTGGATATACGAGTTACCGACGACGATGGTAATTTAATTTCGTTATGTAAGCTTACCACCATTTCGCTTCCAAAAAAGAAATAATGACCTCGGAAGATTTTTTTGAAAGCATACAACATCATTTTAATAGTGAATTGCCTTTTGTGGTTTACAGAAAGCCAAATGAAAGTGAAGTGAAGGCTTTATTGCAAAATGGTGATAGATTTCATTCAGTTAAAGATTTTTCTGAAACTGGTTTTGTGTTTGCACCTTTTGATTTCAATGAAGATGTTGTTTTAATTCCTTTCAATCAATCAAATTACATTACTAGTTCTGCGGTCATTCCAGTGAATGCAGGAATCCATTCAATTACTATAAAAGATTCCTCTGAAGCTAAAGAACATCATACCGACCTAGTCAAAAAAGCTATTGAAACCATAAACTCTGGAGCACTTGATAAGGTTATTGTTTCCAGACAAGAATCAATAACACTTCGTGAAACTAATCCGTTAAATACTTTTAAACGTTTGCTAGAAGTTTATACAACAGCTTTTGTGTATTGTTGGTACCATCCAAAAGTTGGGTTGTGGCTTGGTGCAAGTCCGGAAACTTTATTAAGAGTAGAGGGTAACCAATTTACAACCATGGCATTGGCTGGAACCAAGGACTACAATGGCGATTTAGATGTAGTTTGGGGACAAAAAGAAAGAGAAGAACACCAATTGGTTGTAGACTTTATTATTAATAATCTCAAGCTATTTTCAAATAAAATAAAAACATATAAAACAGAAACCGTAAAAGCAGGTAACATACTTCATCTTAAAACTAAAATAACAGGTATTTTCAATAAAAAAATTAAAGAAATTATAAAAGCCTTACACCCAACACCAGCGGTTTGTGGTCAGCCAAAAGAAAAGGCCAAACAATTCATTTTAAATAACGAAAACTACAATCGCGAATTTTATACGGGTTATTTAGGCGAGTTAAACCTAAAACAAAAAACCATACGAAATTCAAACAGAAAAAACATTGAAAACAATGCTTACAGTAAAGTAAAAAATATATCCAATCTCTATGTAAATTTAAGGTGTATGCAATTTATAAAGGATCAGGCTATAATTTATGTAGGCGGTGGCATTACAAAAGATTCCATAGCCGAAGACGAATGGGACGAAACCGTATCGAAAACTCTTGTAATGAAAAAGGTACTGTAATAGTTTTTTATCGTATGGCTATTTATTATTTTTACTTCAGATTTTAGGTCTTACATGCAATATCCAAAAATTCCACTAGCGCAAACTGTCATTCAGCTTTGTAAAGCAAAAAACATTCAGAATATTATTGTTTCTCCAGGTAGTAGAAGTGCGCCTTTAACCATTGGGTTTACTAATGATGAATATTTTAATTGCTATAGTATTGTTGATGAACGTTGTGCTGCCTTTTTCGCATTGGGCATGGCTCAAAAATTGCAACAACCAACAGCTTTGGTATGCACTTCAGGTAGTGCATTACTTAACTATTATCCAGCTATTGCAGAAGCCTTTTACAGTGATATTCCTTTGGTGGTTTTATCAGCTGATCGATCTGAATATTTAATAGGAATAGGAGATGGGCAAACTATAAGCCAACCTAATGTTTTTAAGAATCATATTTTGTATTCGGCGAATTTAAAACAGAATTTAGAGAATATTCCAAAAAATGCAAATGATGATGAACCAGCAATTATCAAAAGCATTGAAAACAAATTAGAGCGTTTTTTAGGTATAAAACAGCAAATAAAGGAAGAGAACGAAGAGGAGATTAATATGGCTTTAAATACCGCTCTGATCAAAAAAGGTCCTGTACATATTAATGTTCCGTTTGAAGAACCTCTTTATGAGATTACTGACAAACTTTCTGAAAAACCAAAATCTGTTGAAATAGAAGTAAATCCTAAAAAAATAGACTCGGTTGAATTGGAAGTCTGTTTGGACGATTGGAATAGCGCTTCAAAAAAGATGATTTTAGTTGGGGTCAGCCCGCCAAATACCATTGAACAAAAATGGCTGGATGAATTGGCGAGTGATAACAGTGTAATTGTTTTTACAGAAACGACTTCTAATTTGCATGACAAAGAGTTTTTTCCAAGCATTGATAAGATAATCGCACCATTAACCGATGCAGAATTCAAGCAATTACAACCTGATGTTTTATTAACTTTTGGAGGTTTGATCGTATCTAAAAAAATAAAAGCTTTCCTTCGAAAATATAAACCCAAACATCATTGGCATGTTGATAAAAAGAAGGCAAATGATACATTTTTTTGTTTAGAAAGGCATTTAGAGGTTTCTCCGAATCAATTTTTTTCTGAATTTCTACCAAAACTTACTCACGTTAAAAAAAGTAGTTACAAACCTTTTTGGAAACAGGTAAAACAACATAGACAAGAAAG
>JARRKS010000245.1:0-3231 GCA_037387865.1 Flavobacteriaceae bacterium | reverse complement strand
TGCAGTTATTGGACAACTCGCCTTATGACTTTGTAATGCATCATCAAGAAATAGATTTGGAAGCTTTACTACTATTTGTACACAGAACCTTTAATGGTACAGACTTTAACACCTTTGTAAAAGGTCTTCAACACATTTATAAACATCATGGTGGTTTGGAACCTATTTTTGCAAAACATGCAGAACCTAATTCGCTTCAAAAATCCATTCACCATTTTAAACAAGCTTTTTTTGAGATAGAGCATTTAACAAGAACCCAAAAACATATTAGTGATCCTTTAAAGAATTCGGCAGCCAAACGTATTAATATGTTTTTACGCTGGATGATACGGCAAGATAATGCTGGAGTAGATTTTGGGATCTGGAAAAGCCTATCGCCTGTTCAACTATCTTGCCCTTTGGATGTACATTCAGGAAACGTTGCTAGAAAACTGGGTTTACTAAACAGATCACAAAATGATGCCAAAGCTTTAGCAGAACTGGATAATTCGTTAAGAGCTCTAGATAAAAACGATCCTGTAAAATATGATTTCGCTCTTTTTGGTTTGGGCGTTTTTGAAAAATTCTAACTTAATTAATTATCTTTAAAACTTTAAAATTAAAATCAATCAACTACATGAAAAATTGTTTTTTACTCTTGTTTTCTTTAATAATTTCAATAACATATTCTCAAAAAAGAAAAATACCTTTAGATACTATTGTAACAACAAATCATTCTGTAACAATTAAAGGTCAGAATATCAATTATATTGCACAAGCTGGCACACAACCTGTATGGAATGATAAAGATGAGCCTATTGCAACCTTGTTTTATACCTATTACAAACGCAGCAATAGTAAAGCCAAAGACAGACCAATCATTTTTTCGTTTAATGGAGGGCCTGGTTCTGCATCGGTTTGGATGCATATAGCCTATACTGGTCCAAAAGTTTTGCATGTAGATGATGAAGGTTATCCAACGCAACCGTATGGTGTTAAAGATAATCCGCATTCTATATTAGACGTTGCTGATATTGTTTTTGTCGATCCTGTAAATACAGGTTATTCCAGAATGGTTGAAGATAAAGAAGGTAAGCTGCCAGACAGAGATTTATTTTTTGGCATAAATGCAGATGTAAAATATCTAGCCGAATGGATGAATACGTTTGTCTCTAGGAACAGCCGTTGGGAATCTCCAAAATATATTATTGGTGAAAGCTATGGTGGTACTCGTGTTATGGGATTAGCACAAGAATTACAAAACACACAATATATGTTCTTAAATGGCGTGATTATGGTATCTCCTGCAGATTACAAAGTATTATATGGCGGAACTCCGATTGCTGACGCTTTACATTTACCATATTTTACTGCTACTGCTTGGCATCATAAGGTCTTACCATCGGAATTACAGAACAAAGATTTAACAGATGTACTTCCTGAAGTAGAGAATTTTGCCATAAATACCTATTTACCGGCGATCTCAAAAGGTGGTTTTGTTTCTTCAACAGAAAGGAATAGTGTAGCAGAAAAAGTTGCTTATTACTCTGGTTTGAAAAAAGATATTGTATTGAAGAGTAACTTAAGAGTGCCTACAAGTCTTTTCTGGAAAGAGTTGTTAAGAGAGCAAGGTTATACCGTTGGACGATTAGATTCAAGATATTTAGGCATTGATAAAAACGATGCTTCAGACAGTCCAGATTTTAGTCCGGAATTAATGTCATGGTTACACTCTTTTACACCACCAATAAATTACTATTTAAGAGAACATCTAAACTTTAAAACCGATATTGATTATAACATGTTAGAAGATGTTAGTCCGTGGGACAGACGTGATGATAACACACGTGAAGGTTTGAGATTGGCTATGGCTCAAAATCCATATCTGAAAGTGTTGTTTCAATCAGGCTATTATGATGGGGCTACTACGTATTTTAATGCAAAATATACCATGTGGCAAATAGACCCAAGCGGAAAAATGAAAGACCGTTTTACGTTTAAAGGGTATAGAAGCGGACACATGATGTATTTACGTTCAGAAGATCTAGAAGCTTCTAATGATGATTTGCGTGAGTTTATTAAAAACTCGATGGCTAACGGAAAGGCTGCTAAATATTAATCATAAAATTTTAACGGATGTTATGCAAGAACCTTTGGTAAGTATTCTTACACCTTTTAAAAACACCGAAGCCTTTTTAACAGATTGCATAAATTCCGTTATCAATCAAACCTATACCAATTGGGAAATGATTCTTGTTGATGATTTCTCAACCGATGGAAGCTATCCCCTTGTTAATGAGTTTGCAAAAAAAGAGTCAAGAATCAAACTATTAAAAAATCAACAAAAAGGGATTATTGGAGCTTTACAATTGGCTTTTAAACAGAGTGAAGGAACTTTTATTACTAGAATGGATAGTGACGACCTCATGCACCAACAAAAAGTTGAAGTTCTTGTTAATAATTTAATGAAACATGGTAATAACCATGTTTCAATAGGATTGGTACGATATTTTTCTGAAGATGATATTGGAGATGGTTACAGAAAGTATGAGAACTGGCTGAATGAACTTACCAAAACTGGAAACAATTTTTCTGAAATCTATAAAGAATGTGTTATTCCTTCACCTTGTTGGATGATTCATAAAGATGATTTAATTGCTTGTGATGCCTTTAATTCAAACCGTTATCCAGAAGATTACGATTTGACTTTTAGGTTTTATGAACAAGATTATACTTGTATTCCGTGCAATCAAGTTCTGCATCATTGGAGAGATTATCCAACACGTTCATCAAGAACTCATGAGCATTATGCACTCAATTATTTCCTTGATATAAAAATGCATTATTTCCTAAAATTGGATTATGATACTTCAAGACCATTGGTAGTTTGGGGAGCAGGTTTTAAAGGAAAAACCATTGCTAAAACTATAGTTAAAAAGAAAATCCCATTCCACTGGATTTGTAACAACCCTAAAAAAATCGGTAAAAAAATATATAAACAAAAAATGCGAGATTTCACTTTTATAGAACAGTTAGAAAATCCGCAAAGTATCATTAGCGTTGCCAACCAAGAGGCTCAAGCATATATTAAAACATACATGCAAAAGCTGAATAAAAAGCACATGGTAGATTATTTTTTCTTTTGTTAAAGTTCTTAAAAGAAATAGCTGTAATTCATTTTCGTTTTCTATATTTCTTAAGTCAAAAAAATATGTAGGTTTGACAAATCTAAACAGGAATGCAGTTTAAACA
>JARRKS010000244.1:0-3460 GCA_037387865.1 Flavobacteriaceae bacterium | reverse complement strand
TATTGAGATGCCTTTTAAAAATGGAAAGAATTTGATTAAGATTGTTTCTGATAGTGTTTCAGATGAAAAAACAATCGAAGTTAAAAGAATAAGTAACCTTGACTTTAAAGGTTTTAACCGTTTTGGAATCAATATAGGTTCACATTTTTATTTTAATGATCGTAATAATCAAATCACTTTTGTGCCAGATCAACCTTATAAAAGTGGATGGTTTGGTTACCTAAATGGTCAAAAGCGATGAGACAACGCATTTTTGACGTGTACTTAAATGAAAGTTTAGTTGAAAAACAATTCAATATGTCAAATGCTTATCCTGAAAAATATGGAATAACCTTAACATCTACAATTAAAATAAGATATGAAAAAGGATTAACAGTTTCACTAAAATCAATTGAAGGAAACCCTGTGATTAGTGGAATATTAATAGAAAAATTAGATTAAATGAGACAATATATTACTTCATGTTTATTACTTTTTGTTTTGCTTGTTTCAGCACAGACAAAAACAACTTTTACGTATTCTATCAAAGGAAAGGATACCCTGAAACTAGATGTTTATGCTCCAGAAAATGTTAAACCTACCGATAAATTACCAACCTTATTATGGATGCATGGAGGTGGGTTTTCAGGAGGCTCAAGAGATTATAAAGACGATGCACAATTATGTCAGTATGCAGCACAAAATGGTTATATAGGCATTTCTATTTCATATCGTTTACTCCGTAAAGGAACTGAAACCGGTTTTGGTTGCGATTGCCCAAAAGAGGAAAAACTTAACGTTTTTAAGCAAGCAGCTATTGATTATTTGGATGCTGCTGCTTTTGTAGTTAACAATGCAGAAAAATTACATGTTAATTCCGACTATATTATTGCTGGTGGAAGTAGTGCGGGAGCTGAAGGAACATTAAATGCAGTTTTTATGAGAGAGCATTTTGCAGATGATCTGGATAAATATAAAGATGTACAATTTGCAGGTATGTTCTCTTGTGCAGGAGCTGTTGTTAATGCAAACTATATAACCAAAGAGAATGCCGTTCCAAGCGTATTCTATCATGGAACTGATGATAATTTAGTTCCATTTGCTAATGCTCCACATCATTATTGTAATCCAGAGAAACCAGGTTTTCTCTATTTAGATGGTGCAAAAGTTATTGTTTCAAAATTGGAAACATTGGAAACTTCATATTATTTCAATATCGTAAAAGGTGGAAAACATGAGATTTCAGCAATTCCTTTTGAAGAGTTGAATAAGGTATTCAACTTTTTTGAAAGAACAATTTTAAACAATGATGTCATTCAAACAAAAATTATAAAAACAAAAACACAATGAAAATCTTGACATATTTAGCATGTATTGCTTTTTTACTTCAATCATGCAAACAGAAAGAAGAAAAAAAGGATAATAACAATGAAGTTAAGCGACCAAACATTGTATATATCATGGCAGATGACCATGCAGAACAAGCCATTAGTGCTTATGGTCATCCAATTAGCCAATTAGCACCAACTCCAAATATTGACCGTATTGCAAATGAAGGTGCTTTATTTAGAAACAATTTTTGCACCAATTCTATATGTGGTCCAAGCCGGGCAGTAGTTTTAACTGGAAAATTCAGCCATGTTAATGGGTTTAGAATGAATGGTGATCGTTTTGATGGCAGTCAGCAAACATTTCCAAAACTATTGCAAAAAGCAGGCTATAATACTGCTGTTATTGGAAAATGGCATTTGCATGGCTTACCTCAAGGGTTTGATTATTGGAATATTTTAACAGATCAAGGAAATTATTATAATCCAGATTTCATTTCAATAAATCAGGAAACAAAAGTTGCTGACACCACAAGAATTCGAGGTTATGCGACCGATATAATTACTGAAGATGCCATTACCTATCTCAAAGGGGCGAAAGAAAGCGACAAGCCTTTCATGCTCATGTTGCAGCATAAAGCACCACATCGTAATTGGATGCCTGCATTACGCCATGTGAACAAATATGATTCTATTCAATTTCCTTTACCAGAAACATATTTTACAGCTCATGAAGGGTCTTTAGGATCGAAAGATCAACAACAAACCATTTACAAGGATATGTATGAAGGTCACGATTTAAAAATGACTAAAGAAAAGGGAAGCTCGGAATTAGCATGGAATCCATGGTTAACAGATTTTGAGCGTATGACACCAGAACAACGAACAGCTTGGGATGAAGCTTATCAAACTAAAAATGATGCTTTTCATGATGCTAATCTTTCAGGAAGAGCTTTGGCAGAGTGGAAAGGACAACGTTATTTGCAAGAGTATTTGGCAACCATTGCTTCAGTAGACGAAGGTGTTGGAAAGGTTTTGGATTTCTTGAAAGAGAATGGATTAGCTGAAAACACGATCGTGGTTTATACAACCGACCAAGGCTTTTATTTAGGTGAGAAAGGTTGGTTTGATAAGCGTTATATGTATGAAGAATCATTGGCGATGCCTTTATTAATCCAGTATCCAGGTCACATTGAAGCAGGAAGTGAAATTAACGCATTGACGCAGAATCTAGATTTTGCAGAAACCTTTTTAGACTTTGCAGGTGTTAAAATACCTTCTGATATGCAAGGAAAATCACTACGACCCTTATTAGAAAAAACTATTGATAAAAAGGAAGATTTCAGAGATGCAGTATATTATCATTACTACGATTTCCCTGCCTTTCATATGGTAAAAAAGCATTATGGTGTTAGAACAAACAGATTTAAATTGATGCATTTTTATGATAATATTGATACTTGGGAATTGTATGATTTAGAAGAAGACCCACAGGAAATTCAAAACCAAATAGACAATCCAGATTATGATGAAATTGAAGCATTATTAAGAATTAGATTGACCGAATTACAAAAACAATATGAAGTTACAGGTCAAGAATTTGAACAAGCACCAAAAGAACAAGTAGAAAAAGCCTATAAACAATTTGAAAAATTACGTGGGCATACAGGAACCGCCTACGACCCTATTACCGATAAGGAAATAAAATTATAAACCATGAAAAGGATTATCATATTATTGACTGCTATTGTTTTAATAATATCCTGTAATTCAGAGAAAGAACAGGATACACATCTATCGGAGAGTATTCATAATAAAAGAAACTACAAAACCTATTGCAACCCAATAGATATAGATTATTCTTATATGTCACATTATCGTGCCAAAAACAAAGTGTCTTATCGTTCAGGAGCAGATCCTGCAGTTGTTAATTTTAAAGGGCGCTATTATATGTTTGTAACGCGTTCTCATGGTTATTGGGCATCTGATGATATGAGCAATTGGAAATTCATTCGTCCGCAAAGTTGGTATTTTGATGGATGTAATGCGCCTGCAGCGGCAGTATATAATGATAAAATCATTGTTTATGGTGATCCAAAAGGGTATGGACCAATTATTGAAACCGATAACCCAGAATTGGGTGATTGGAAAAC
>JARRKS010000243.1:0-3241 GCA_037387865.1 Flavobacteriaceae bacterium | reverse complement strand
ACCAGGAACTACAATTGGCAAGTTTTTTTCTGCAGCGGTATACATCCAAGAGTCTTTTAAATCGATCTCGTAATACTCTTCTAATACTCCAGAAAGTAACATTTGGTACATAAACTCATGTGGAAAATAGCGTTTGCCATCAGCTTCGGCGTCTTTCCATATTTTATAAATGTGTTTTTGTAAGCGTCTAAACGCTTCATGTTCTGGAATACAAGTATCTGTTACTCTATTTAATCCTTTTTCCAGTAAATCCCATTCTTGTTGCGGTGTTAAGTCGCGATAATTAGGTACACGTTCATAATGTGAATGTGCTACCAAATTCATAATATCTTCTTCAAGGTTTGCTCCAGTACATGAAATAATGTGCACTTTATCTTGACGAATCATTTCTGCAAAAATCTTTCCTATTTCTGCTGTACTCATAGCACCAGCAAGTGACACTAGCATTTTTGAACCAGAATTCAGTTGCTCTTCATAGGCTTTTGCAGCATCAACTAGAGTGGCGGCATTAAAATGCAAATAGTATTTTTCAATAAAATTTGAAATAGGTCCTTTAGTATTCATGGTCTTCAAATTTTAAATTCGTGTTCTTTTTCTCTTGAATTTCAAACATATTATCATAAATATCGTCTGCATCATCATCTTGAAACTTATAACTTAACATTTTGTAATACAGTTTTGCCGCTAGAAAATCTGAAGATTTATCCTTTTTATTCGGACAAAGTTCAACAATGTCAAAACCTACAACATTTTTCTCTGAAAAGACTTTATTTAAGAATTCTAAAGTTTCATACCATAAAAGTCCTCCTGGTTCAGGTGTTCCTGTGCTTGGCATGATTGAAGGGTCTAAAGCATCTAAATCAAAAGTAATAAAGACATTCTCTGTCATTTGGTCAATAGCACTATCCATCCAAGTATCATCTATTGCCATTTCGTGAGCAAAATAAACTTTGTCTTCTTCCATTACGGTTTTCTCCATGATGTCCATAGAACGGATGCCAACCTGAATTAAATTGGTAGTTTGAGATGCCTCATAAACTGCACATGCATGATTGCATTTCGAGCCTTGATAACTTTCTCTTAAATCCGCATGGGCATCAATTTGCAAGACTGTAAGATTATTAAAACATTCGTTGAAAGCTCTTATACTTCCTATTGAAATTGAATGTTCTCCTCCAAATAATGTTACAAACTTGTTGCGTTTTATATATTTTTTTGTGATTTTATGTACTTCATCTACCACACTTTCTGGTGATGAATTTTCAATAATTGGTTCTGCCAGAAACACACCTTGTTTATAGACTTCTGTTTCTGTTTCAATATCATAAAGTTCCATATTTTCTGAAGCCTTTAAAAAAGCTTCTGGACCTTGGTCTGCACCTTTTTGCCAAGTGCTTGTGCCATCATAAGGCACAGGAATTAATACAATTTTTGCTTGCTCTAATTTTGAATATTCTTCAGAAATTCCGGCATACGTTTTTGTGTTCATTATCGTAAATTAATCGTGTCTTTAATTGTTAATTTTGAATTCGTGTTTGCAGATTGGTTTTCTTCTTCATAACCTAATAACTTTAAAAAGTCATGACTTGTTTGCTGCTCACTAAATAGTTTTGTTGTTATATTTCCGTCTCGGTCTTTATCAATTAGAATATGTTTTGGTGAAGGAATCAAACAGTGTTGCAAACCACCAAAACCACCAATACTTTCTTGATAAGCGCCAATATTAAAAAACCCAATGTATAACGGTTTTTCTTTTGCATATTTTGGTAAATAAATAGCGTTCATATGCTGCTCACTATTATAATAATCATCGCTATCACAGGTTAAGCCACCAAGTAAAACACGTTCATAAGTATCAGTCCAACGGTTTATTGGAAGCATTATAAAACGCTTATTAATTGCCCAAGTGTCAGGTAATGTTGTAATAAACGATGAATTGATCATATTCCACTTTTCACGATCATTTTGTTGCTTTTGGTACAACACTTCATAAATAGCGCCACCACTTTCTCCAACCGTAAAGCTGCCAAATTCTGTGAAAATATTAGGCACATCTACTTCCTCATCTTCGCAGGCTATCTTAATTTGGTGTATAATTTCATCTACCATGTAAGCATAATCAAAATCAAATGCCAATGAATTTTTTATTGGGAATCCGCCGCCAATATTTAAACTATCTAATGTTGGGCAAATCTTCTTTAAGCTAGTATAAACTTTAAGGCATTTTGTTAGCTCGTTCCAGTAGTAAGCATTATCTCTAATCCCAGTATTAATAAAAAAATGAAGCATTTTTAAATTCACTTTTTTATTCTCTTTTATCTGTTTATTGTAAAAAGGAACAATATTCTTATAACCAATACCTAATCTTGAAGTATAGAATTCAAATTTTGGTTCTTCTTCTGAAGCGATACGAATACCTATATTAAACTTACCTCTTATTTCTTTCGACAATAGATCTATCTCTTCGTAATTATCAATAATTGGAATGCATTTTTTATGCCCACTATTAATTAGTCTGGCTATGTTTGTTACGTATTGCGCTCTCTTAAATCCATTGCTTAAGACATATGTCTGGTCAGTAATTTTACCATCCTTTTTAAGGTTTTCAACAATATTGATATCAAAAGCAGATGACGTTTCAATATGGATATTATTTTTTAAAGCTTCATCAAGTACATGCTTAAAGTGAGAACTCTTTGTACAATAACAGTAATGGTATTCTCCTTTGTAATTATTTTCTAAAATAGCATCAGAAAACCATTTTTTGGCTCGCTTTATATTATTAGATATTTGCGGTAGGTATGTAAATTTTAATGGTGCTTGATACGTTTCAATCAATGCAGTCAAATCAATATCATGAAAACGTAGTTTATGCTCTTCAAGTTTAAATTCTTCTTGAGGAAAATCGAAAGTTTGATTTATTAAATCTATATATTTTGTGTTCATTATTATTTTTAAAAATAGTGGTTATTTAAATAAAGACAAAGCGGTTTGCTTTTTTAAAAAACAATAATGTAAAATATCATATTTGAATTTGACTTTGAGTAGTAGGTACAAAGCCATAACAATGCTGGCTAGCATAGATAGGTAAAACGGAAGTTAGCTTTAAAATTCGGTTACTTATCCGATAAGCAGCTTTTGAAGATGACTTCCTGATTTCCAAAAGCCCGAACATAAAAACAGGTTTCAATTTGTTCAGCTAATAACAGTACAAATGAAATACAAAAAATTGAATTTAAAA
>JARRKS010000242.1:0-3744 GCA_037387865.1 Flavobacteriaceae bacterium | reverse complement strand
CTACTGCAATTAAAGCAATAAGAATTATTGGGCTCAATACGGTCATAATTAAGAATGCTTTATTCTTAACTTTGGTTAAATACTCTCGTTTTATAATTAGTGATAGATGATTCATGCTTAATTATTCTTAACGGTTTGAATAAAAATATCACTTGCAGATGGTATTAATTCAACAAAATGCGATACTTCTCCTTTACTGGATAAAAAATTGAGTAAATCGTTTGGTTTATCACTATCTGGAAGCTGAACGTTGAGTTTTAATTCATCATTCAATGATTTAAAATCTGTAAGTGATACTTTAAACTTTTCTGAAATAACTTCAGTAAGTTCTCTTTTATCTTTAGCTTTAATTCCAACCTCATAAGTATTTGTTCTGTATTGCCTTTTTATATCTTGAAGATTGCCATCTAGAATCTTATTGGACTTATGCAACAAAGCAATATGATCGCAAAGTTCCTCAACAGATTCCATTCTGTGAGTTGAAAAAATTACTGTTGCACCATTATTCTTTAAACGCAAAATTTCATCTTTAATCAAATTGGCATTTATAGGATCAAATCCTGAAAAAGGTTCATCAAAAATTAAAAGTTTGGGTTCATGAAGCACAGTAACAACAAATTGGATTTTTTGTGCCATTCCTTTAGAAAGCTCTTGAATTTTCTTATTCCACCAATCACCAATCTCTAAACGCTCAAACCAATATTTTAATCGTTTTTTTGCTTCTGCTTTATTTAAACCTTTTAGCTGCGCCAAATACAAAGCTTGCTCACCAACCTTCATAGATTTATATAAACCTCTTTCCTCTGGTAAATACCCAATATCTTTAATATGAGTAGGTTTTAACGGCTCTCCATCTAACAAAACACTACCATTATCTGGCATAGTTATTTGGTTAATTATTCTAATAAGTGTTGTTTTTCCTGCTCCATTTGGGCCTAATAGTCCAAAAATACTACCTCTTGGAACAGAAATAGAAACATTATTTAAAGCAGTAAAATCTCCAAATTTTTTAGAAACAGAAGTGGCTTCTAATAAGTTATTCATACTTTTTGTTTGGTTAACAAATGTTTGGTAAAGATATTAAATGTATTAGAGCTATCATTAATTGAACTAGCATATTTTAAGATATTTCTAAAAAACAAAACCCACCCTTAAAAAAATTAAGGATGGGACAAAATTGCTATGAAAAAGAAAAATTATCACTAATTTTTCATTAGCGATAAATCAAATATAGTGTTTTTTAATAAATATCACTTTAAAAAAAGTAGAAAAATATATTATTTAATAATCCTTTTTGTTTTATGAAAACATATCTTTTACCTTTTCAAAGAAAGATTTATCGCTGCTTTGAGGTTGAGGTTCAAAATGCTCATCATCTTTCATACTTTCAAAAAATTCTTTTTGCTGTTTGTTCAATGTTTTTGGTGTCCAAACATTAACATGTACTAGCAAATCTCCTTTACCATAACCATTAATACTAGGAATACCTTTACCTCGTAAACGTAAAATTTTTCCAGATTGAACTCCAGCTTCAACTTTAATACGAACTTTTCCTGTAACCGTATCTATTTCTTTTGAAGTACCTAAAACTGCATCTGGATAACTTATATATAAATCGTAATGTAAATTATCTCCTTCTCTTTGTAATTTTGGATGCTTTTCTTCTTCCAAAGCCACTAACAAATCACCTGAAATACCATTACCTGGAGCCTCATTTCCTTTTCCGGAGACTTTTAGTTGCATTCCGTCAACAACACCAGCTGGGATTTTAACCGAAATGGTTTCTTCTTTGTAAACTTGTCCATTAGAATCAGCTTCTGCTGGTTTCCTATCTATTATTTGACCAGCTCCTCCACATGTAGAACAAGTAGTTGCAGTTTGCATTCTACCAAGTATGGTATTAGTAACTCGAGTAACTTGACCACTTCCGTTACAAGTTGAACATGTTTTATAGCTAGTTCCTTTTGCTTTTACTTTTCGTCTTACTTTTACTTTTTTCTCAACACCATTGGCAATTTCTTCAAGGGTTAATTTAACACGTATTCTTAAGTTACTACCTTTTACTCGACGTTGGCCACCTCCAAAGCCACCTCCAAAGCCAGAAAATCCTCCTCCACCAAAAGCTCCTCCAAAAATATCTCCAAACTGACTGAATATATCTTCCATATTCATGCCTCCGCCACCAAATCCACCAGCGCCATCAAATGCTTGATGCCCAAATTGGTCATATCGTGATTTTTTATCAGCATTGCTTAAAACTTCATAAGCTTCTGCTGCTTCCTTAAATTTAGTCTCGGCTTCCTTATTGTCAGGATTTTTGTCAGGATGATATTTTAAGGCCATCTTACGATAAGCCTTTTTTATTTCTTCTGCTGATGCACTTTTAGAAACTCCTAAAATTTCGTAATAATCTCTTTTTGCCATATTTATTGTCCTATAACCACTTTAGGAAACCTAATTACTTTATCTCCTAATTTGTAACCTTTTTCAATTACATCTATTATTTTTCCTTTTAAATCTTTACTTGGAGCAGGAATTTGAGTAACGGCTTCGTGATCGTCTGCATTAAAAGCATCACCTTTAGAAACTTTTATAGGAGATAAACCTTTTTGTTCTAGCGTTGTCAAAAGTTTTTGATATATAAGAACAACACCTTTATACAGTTCTTCTGCTTCTTTGTCTTCTTCAATATGATTTAATGCACGTTCAAAATCATCTAGTACTGGCAACATGACCAACATGAGATCTTCGTTTGCAGTTTTAAAAAGCTCAATACGTTCTTTGGCAGTACGTCTTTTATAGTTTTCAAATTCAGCAAACAATCGCAAAAACTTATCTTTTTCTACTTTTATTTCTTCCTGAAGTTTTTCTTCTACAGTTTGTTCTTCTACAGTTTGTTCTTCTACAGCAACTGACTGGTCTTGAGCATTTTCATTTTGCTCTTCAACAGCTTCTTTTTTTCTATCCTTTTTACTCATTATCGTATATCTTTTTCAATACTTAAAATTCATGGCAAAAGTACTGCCATTATTATTAAAATGTCAAAATGTCACAAATATTTTTTTACATTTTTAAACTTTTGTCTCTGCAAAAATGAAAAAAAGAATTTTAAATGTATTTATGATAGCAGCTGTTACAGTTGCAATGGTAAATTGTAAAGACAAGGCAAAAAAAGCTAATACAAGCGAAGCTGAAGCTGCTGCTGTAAGTGAAAGCACATCTCAAAAGTATGTAACCGATATTACTAAATCTTCTATTGAATGGAAAGGGTTCAAACCAACTGGAACGCACCACGGAACTGTGAATATTGACACTGGAGTTTTTCAAGTAAATGATGGTGTATTGCAAAGCGGTACATTTTTGATAGACATGAACTCTATTGTTAGTTTGGATTTAGAAGAAGGCGATATGAAAACTAACCTTGAAAATCACTTAAAAGGTACTGTTGAAGGTAAAGAAGGAGACTTTTTTAATGTGACTAAATTTCCAACTGGTGGTTTTGAAATTACTGGTGTAAGTGACGAAGGTGGTAAAACAATGCTTTCCGGTAACTTAACATTAAAAGGTATAAAACAAAATATATCTTTCCCAGTATCTGTTACTAGTGAAGGTGATATGCTGTCTATTACAGCAGCAGCTTCAGCTTCGCTTGTATTAGCTTTTTTTGCCTTGTCTTTACAATTTACCATTGCAACTGTAACAGCTGCTATCATAAATACATTTAAAATTCTTTTTTTCATTTTT
>JARRKS010000241.1:0-3249 GCA_037387865.1 Flavobacteriaceae bacterium | reverse complement strand
ATACAGGTAACCCAAATTCACCTGTTGGCTACCAAATGATGGAAGGCTTACAACCAGGTAAAAACTTTACTTGGAGTTTATTAGCGCAAAAGAAAATAACTAAATTTTTAGATTTAAATCTTTCTTATCTGGGAAGAAAAACGGAAACTAGTAAAACCATTCATACAGGAACAGTTCAGTTAAAGGCTTATTTTTAATGTATTTGTAACAATTATCACTAATTAATAATCATTTTTTGTAATTTCGCTATAGGTATGGGCAAGTCAATAGCTGTTATATATTCCTTTTTGATACTTATACAAAGTTTCAATATTAATTTTGAAGATGTTTCAAAATTACAGGCCTTTGTAGAACATGCCAAATACCATCAAGAGACTTATGGTGATAGTTTTTTAGAGTTTTTATCAGAGCATTATGGTGACAAAACCATAGAGCATCAAGATAAGCATAAAGAACATGAAGATTTACCATTTAAAGATAGTTATCATATATATTCACATATAAATACATCTTTTCTATATCAACCCATAAATTTTGAAATCAAACAAATAGGATTTACTGAAATCCCATTTAATTTCTTTTATAAGGATTCCTTCACAACTTTTGAAAAACCTTCAGTTTTTCAACCTCCAAAAGTAGCTTAATTCATTAATGAGATCGTCTTTTTAGACGCTTACCTTTTTAAAAAGACATAAAACAATTTATAAACTTTAAATGAATCATGCTAGAACATATTATAAAATTCAGCATACGAAATAAGCTCATCGTATTACTGTTTATTGCAAGTGTTGTTGGTTTTGGAATTTATTCCATTACTCAAATTCCTATTGGTGCAGTTCCAGATATAACCAATAACCAAGTACAGGTCATTACCACTTCAAGAAATTTATCAACACAAGACGTAGAGCAATTTATAACCTATCCTATTGAATTGGAAATGGCCAATTTACCGGGTGTTGAAGAAATTCGTTCAGTTTCTAAATTTGGGCTATCTGTAGTAACCATTGTTTTTCAAGACAAGTTGGGCACCTATTTACCACGTCAATTGATTGCTGAAAAAATAAAGACAGCATCTGAAAAAATTCCTCAAGGTTTTGGTACTCCAGAAATGGGACCAATCACAACTGGATTGGGAGAAATCTATCAGTATATTTTAGATGTAAAACCTGGATATGAAGAAAGGTATACTGCAACCGAATTAAGAACCATTCAAGATTGGATTGTAAAAAGACAACTTTCAGGAATTCCTGGAGTAGTTGAAATCAATACGTGGGGTGGATATTTAAAACAATATGAAGTTGCCATAAATCCACACAAACTCAATGCTATGAATATTTCAATTTCTGAAATATATGATGCAATGCAAAATAACAATAGCATTGCTGGAGGTGGATATATTGAAAAATCAAATGAATCTTTTTTTATTCGTGGCGAAGGATTGGTCAAATCGCTTAAAGATGTAGGCAATATTGTAGTTAAAAATGAAGGCGTTCCAATATATATCAAAGATGTGGCTAAGGTTGGTTTTGGAAGTGCCACAAGATTTGGAGCCATAACAGGAAATGGACAGGGCGAAAAAGTACTTGGACAAGTAATGATGCTCAAAGATGGTAACTCAAAGCAAATAATTGATGCTGTCAAAGAACGTGTTGCTTTAGTGCAGAATTCACTTCCTGAAGGGGTTTACATCAATGGATTTTTAGAACGAAGTGAACTCATTAACAAAACTACATTTACTGTAACCGAGAACTTAATATTGGGATCATTAATAGTGATTTTTGTAGTTGTTTTGTTATTAGGTAATTTGCGATCAGGTTTGGTGGTTGCTTCTGTAATTCCTTTAAGCTTACTATTTGCCCTTTCTTTGATGAATATTTTTGGTGTTGATGCCAATTTAATGAGTTTAGGTGCTATTGACTTTGGTATTATTATAGACGGTGCAGTTATTATTGTAGAATATATAGCCTATAAAATAGTAACACAAAGCGATAAGTTAAATGTAATTTCCAAAAGTGAAAAGCAAGTAAAAGTTGATGCCATAACATTGAAAAGTGCAACCAAAATGATGAGCTCCGCCATTTTCGGACAGTTTATCATACTCATTGTTTTTATTCCAATTTTGTCATTAAGTGGTGTTGAAGGCAAAATGTTTAAACCAATGGCACTTACATTTAGTTTTGCTCTAATTGGAGCCATGATTTTTTGTTTGACCTACGTTCCAGTAATTGCTTCAATGTTTTTAAAACCAGAAAAACAATCTGATAAAAATATTTCTGTACGGTTAATGAAAATATTGGATGCCTGGTACAAACCTTCAATTCATTGGGCCTTGTTAAATAGACGACTTGTAATTGGAATTTCAGTAGTTTTATTGATTTCGAGTTTTTGGCTGTTCAGTAGAATGGGAGGAGAATTTGTGCCTACTTTGGATGAAGGTGATTTTGTGATTCAACCTGTTTTAAAAACAGGAACATCATTGGGGAAGACAATCGAAATCACAACAAAAATAGAACAGATTTTGCTAGAAAACTTTCCAGAGGTCGATCAAGTCGTAAGCCGTATTGGCGCTGCCGAAGTGCCAACAGACCCAATGTCAATGGAAGAAAGTGATGTGATTATTAAATTAAAACCTAAAAATGAATGGGTATCAGCAGAAAGCAAGGATGAGCTAGCTGATAAATTTAAAGAGGCACTAACCGTCATATCTGGTATGGAAGTAGAATTTACACAACCCATTGAAATGCGTTTTAATGAATTGATTACAGGTGTTAGAGCAGATGTTGCGATTAAAATATTTGGGGAAGATTTATCAATTTTGGCCAATAAAGCAAATGAAATAAAGGAATTGATCAATGATGTTGAAGGTGCTTCAGATATTGTAATTGAAAAAGTCGCTGGATTGCCTCAAATGAGCATCAACTACAACAGAAATAAAATAGCACGTTATGGATTAAATATTTCAGATTTAAATAAAATAATATCCATGGGATTTGCTGGCGAAACCATTGGTAGTGTTTTTGAAGGAGAAAAACGATTTGATTTAGTATTAAGATTAGATGAACTACATAGAAAAGATATAGCAAGCATTCAAAATTTATATATAAACACTCCTTCTGGAAATAAAATTCCATTAAGTGAATTAGCTGAAATTAATTATTCAACTGGTCCTGCAAAAATTTCCAGAGATGATACAAAACGTAGAATAGTAGTTGGGATTAATGTAAGGAATAGGGATTTACAATCAGTTGT
>JARRKS010000240.1:0-4991 GCA_037387865.1 Flavobacteriaceae bacterium | reverse complement strand
TTAGTTCATGTTCATCAAAAAAGGAAAGTGATGCGCTTTACAGTTCCGCTTGGGAACTTGAATACCTAACAGGTCCTAAAATTGCCTTTGAAGCTCTGTATCCTGACAAAAAACCAAAGATTACTTTCAACAAAGACACCAACAAAGCAGAAGGCACCAACAGTTGCAATGGTTATTCTGCTGATTTTACCCTTAACGGTAATGCTATTTCATTTGGAGAACCTGGACCAACAACTATGATGTACTGGGGTGAAGGTGAGCAGTTCTTTTTAAACACTATAAAAAAAGTAAATAAATACAGTATTGATGACGCTGGAAAGTTAAATTTAATGCTGGACGACATTACCATGATGCGATTTAAAAAAGCAGAATAGCATGAAGAATTATATTATTACACTTATAATATCTATTGTTTTAGTTTCTTGCAATTCTAAAAAAGAAAAAACTGAAACAGATAGTTCTATAGTTGATTCTGTTAAAACAACAACAGCAGTTAAAAAAGACGCAAAAACAAAAGTACCAACCGTAACAGATGTTTATTTTACAGCATATGGGTCAGAACCATTTTGGAGCCTAACCATATCTGATACACTCATCAAATTAAAAACCATAAACGATTCCATCTTAACACCACATACTACTCCGATAAGAGCAATGGATTCTAACGTAAAAATCTATAAACTAAATACAGAGACTAGTTTAGTGAACTTTCAAATACACCAGTCTGAATGCATAAGTGTTGCATCTGGTGAAGCATCTGGTTATGAAGTTCATGTGGAATACAAAAAAACTTCAGAAAACGATTTTAAACAGTTAGAAGGTTGTGGAAACTATATTTTAGATTACAGACTAAATGATATTTGGGTACTTGAAAAGTTGAATGGTACAGAAGTATCACTTGAAGACTTTGCAAAAGAAATTCCAACTCTTGAAATAAATAGTAGTAACAAAACTTTTTTTGGTTATGCTGGTTGTAATCGAATGAATGGTTCTTTGTTTTCTGAAAATGATTTGCTACGATTTACAAAAATTGTAATCACAAAAATGATTTGCCAACCTCATAACAAGGAATCAGAATTTTTAAAAGCATTACAAAGCACTATAACATACAACATTGAGCATAATCAATTAAAACTTTCTAATCCTGATAGGGAATTACTTATCTTTAAAAAAATTGATTAATTATAATTTTCAATACTGTGAAACAACTATTATTTATTCTCGCATTTATTTTTACAATGCATTTCACTTATTCTCAAACTCCTTTTAATTATGCCCCAAAAGGTTTTGACAGCATACAAGAAAACATTCCTCATGGAAAAATAGATTCAATCCAATATTTTTCAAAAACTGTAGGCAATAAAAGAAAAGCATTAATTTATACACCACCTGGTTATTCTATAAAAAACAAATATCCAGTCTTATACTTGCTACATGGTATTGGTGGCGACGAAAAAGAATGGTTAAAACATGGTAAGCCACAAGTTATTTTGGATAATCTGTATGCAGAAAATAAAGCAGAACCAATGATTGTAGTTTTACCAAATGGAAGAGCCATGAAAGATGACAGGGCTATTGGTAATGTTTTTGACAGTATAAAAGTTAAGGCCTTCGCAACCTTTGAAAAAGATCTGTTAAATGATTTGATTCCTTATATAGAAAGTAATTTTCCTGTAATTAGTAATCGTGAAACTAGAGCATTAGCTGGACTTTCAATGGGAGGTGGACAATCTTTGCAGAAGTATTAATTCCAGATCCTGATGCTGTAAAAGATAAATTAAAGTTGCTTTGGATCTCATGCGGTGATGTGGACAGACTAATGTTATTTAGCCAACGCACTCATGAGTATTTAGAAAAATATAATATACCACATATATACTATGTTGAACCTGATGGTAAGCATGATTTTAAAGTTTGGAAAAACGACCTCTATCATTTTTCACAACTTTTATTCAAACCATAATAGATTGTGTTAAAAAAGTATAGTCGTAATCTTATATTACAAAAAATTCTTATTGATTATTGTAACAAATCTTTATTGATAATAACTTATAACTGTATCAAAATTGAAAATATATGAAAAAAGAAAACAAATTAGTCTTCGGAATTGCTATTGGTGTTGCCATTGGAACTGCAATTGGAGTGGCAACAGACAAATTAGATTTGTGGCTTCCTTTAGGAATAGCAATAGGTGCTGGAATCGGATTTACCTTAAATAAAAAAGATCAAAATAACAATAAACCAAAGTAAGTTATAGTTTTATCATCTCTGAATTTTCTCTCGGAAAACTCTGGTTCATTTATTATCTTGGTTCTGCAATGAAAAACCATAAAAAACTAGACAATCCTGTCTGGAACTCACTTTCAGAAATTCAAAAGGATTATGCGTTAGATTTTGGAAATATAAAGTTTTACCATCCAGATTATGCGCCTTTTGGTGCACTTCAGCATGAAACAAATGATGTGGAAGCCATAGTAGAATATTCAAAACTTATTGAAAATTTTTTAATTGTAGGAAATAAACCAAAACTGCCATCTAGTACTGTTTTAAAAAGTGAACTGATTGGTTTGCAAATGATCCTTGAACAAGACATTGAATTGGATATCAAGGAAACCATTATAAAACTGGATGCATCTCATTTAGAAGAAGTCATAAAATTGGTCAAATTGGTTTATCCAGAGTATTTTAAAAAGAGGACCTTTTTTATGGGTAATTATTATGGCATTTATAAAAACAACGATCTGGTCGCTATCACTGGAGAACGTATGCAAATGGATGAGTATATTGAAGTAAGTGCTGTTGTAACCCATCCTGAACATACCGGTAATGGTTATGCCAAACAGTTGATAAAACATACGGTAGACCATATTTCAAATCAAGGAAAAACACCTATTCTTCATGTAGCAGAATCCAATCTAGGGCCAGTTCAACTTTATAAAACTTTAGGTTTTAAAATCAGGAGTAAAATGAGTTTCTGGAATATTTCAAAAAGTTTGTAATTTGAAATACTCTTGGTTATTATACTCATACTTAATAAATGGACTGTATTTATTTACGTTTTTTATTTCCTTTAACTATTTCATTTCTTATTTTTAATATCTTTAATCAAGATCTATGTAATATGTGCCTAGCACTTGTAACTGTGTTAAATATCTTTTTATTAGTTAACGCAAAGGAAAAATACAAATTACTGTTTCGTTAATGTTAAAATTGAATAGAACAAATTCTGAAGATCCAGATTTTATCAATCTGGTAAAATCTCTTAATGCATATCTTGCAATAGTTGATGGTGAAGACCATGCATTCTATATGCAATACAATGGCTTGGATCATTTAAAGCATGTAGTTGTGGCTTATGTGGAAGATTTGCCCGTAGGATGTGGTTCATTTAAAGAATTTAATAAAGAATCGATTGAAATAAAGCGCATGTATGTCAATCCAGATTTTAGAGGAACTGGAATTGCTTTTGAAATACTGAATGCATTAGAGGTTTGGGCAAAAGAATTAAATTACAAAAAATGTATACTCGAAACAGGAAAAAGACAAGTTGAAGCTGTCTCTTTCTACACAAAAAACGAGTATAGCATCATACCAAATTTTGGGCCTTATATTGGAGTTGATAATAGTTTATGTTTTAAGAAAGAGCTATATAATTAGCTTACTTCAACAACAGTATTATCGTTGGTGTAAAAAACATAAGTTACCAACCACATGAGTGTAAATGTTGGAATAAAGTCTAACCCAGGTAAAAATTCTTCAATAAATGTAATGATTCCAGCTATTTTGCCCTTATTGCCTTTGTACATTTTAGTCATCAGATAAGCAGATGTTGGTGCCCAAACCAGATCGATAAATGGGATAAGTCCAACAGCATCTAATAATATACTTAATGCAAGCTTTTTGTTTTTAGACATTTTATACAAATTCATAGAAAATCATTTTATAATAGTATAACAAGAAATATACCAGAATATTATGAAAAACTGTTACTAATTAATTTTAAGAATTCATTTCTGGTTTCAATCTTTTCAAACTGACCTCTAAAACCTGAAGTCGTTGTAACCGAATTTTGTTTTTGTACACCTCGCATCATCATACACATGTGTGAAGCTTCAATAACTACAGCTACACCTTGAGGCTTAAGCGTATCGTTTATACAATCTAATATTTGTTCTGTTAGACGCTCCTGAACTTGAAGCCTTCTAGCAAAAATATCAACAATTCTAGGTATCTTACTCAAACCAACAATGTGACCATTTGGAATATAAGCAATATGTGCCTTGCCAAAAAAAGGTAAGATATGATGCTCACATAAAGAATACAATTCAATGTCCTTAACTATGACCATCTCGTCATAAGATTCTTCAAACATGGCACTCTTTAGTATTTCTGCTGGATCTTGGTTATAGCCTTGAGTTAAAAATTGCATGGCTTTAGCAGCACGCTCTGGAGTTTTCTTGAGACCATCACGAGAAGTGTCTTCACCTAGATCTGTAATTATACTCTTATACTGCTCTTTAGTTTTGTCACTAACAATAATATTATATTCTTCAAATGGTTTGCTTGACATATTTATAAATTTTGTTCTGTTAAAGTAAGAAAAATATTTAGTTCCACTAAATGTTAAAAACATACTAAAAAAATCCTTTTTTAACTTTATATTAGTATAGTTGATTGTATTGTAAAGTTAGATTTGTTTTGGTAAAGTATCCAAATTTTAAATAAAGTACTCATTACTGTAACATCAATCAGCCAGCAAAACAATGGAACGTCTTCATTATGCTATTTTTATTTTATTTTTTTCTTTTAGCTCTTTTTATGCCCAAGAAAAGAAAATACTACAAATAGAAAGAACTAAAAATCCACCAAAAATTGACGGTGTATTAGATGATGAAGTCTGGAAAAATGCACAAATAGGTGATAATTTTATTCAGTTTGGACCAGATATGGGAGCTCCAGAGCGACCTCATCAAAAAAACCAAATACAAATG
>JARRKS010000239.1:0-3258 GCA_037387865.1 Flavobacteriaceae bacterium | reverse complement strand
ATTCTTTTTATGTGGCATAATGCTGCTTCCGGTCGTCAATTCATCTGGAAAGGCAATAAACCCAAAATTCTGACTGTTGTACAAGCAAATATCCATTGCAAATCGTGCTAAAGTGTTACACAAACTTCCGAGAGCCAAAGCAATAGTCCGCTCACTTTTTCCTCTACTCATTTGAGCAGCAATTACATTATATTTTAAAGTAGAAAAGTCGAGTTCATTTGTTGTAAACTCTCTATCTATAGGAAATGAACTTCCATAACCAGCAGCAGATCCTAACGGGTTTTGGTCAACAGTTTTTAAGGCGGCTTGTAGTAAATACATATCGTCAATTAATACTTCCGCATAGGCCGAAAACCACAAGCCAAATGATGATGGCATGGCCACTTGTAAATGTGTGTAACCGGGCAGTAATTTTTCTTTATGCGATTCGGCTAAATCTAATAATGTATCGAAAAAGCCTTTTGTCTTATTTTGAATTTGTGTTAAACTCTCTTTATAAAGCAATTGCAAAGCCACCAAAACCTGATCGTTTCTTGAACGTGCAGTATGGATTTTTTTGCCGACATCACCAAAAGTTTTTGTGAGTTCAAATTCAATTTTAGAATGGACATCTTCAAACTCATCTTCAATTGTAAAAGTACCCGCATTAATTTGGTTTGATAAGACCTCTAATCCTTCTTCCAATTGTTGTAATTCTTCAGCTGAAAGAATTTTAATTTTATGCAACATTCTAGCATGTGCTAAAGAGGCTTGCACATCATATTTTGCAATATGCAAATCTATTTCTCTATCGTTTCCAACAGTAAATTGCTCAATCTTTTTGTCTATACTTATGCCTTTGTCCCAGAGTTTCATGTCTTATATTTTAAAGTACTTTTTCTAATAGTTGAATATAAATTTTAATTCCCTCTTCAATTTCATCTAAATAAATAAATTCATCTGCAGAATGTGAACGCGTACTATCTCCTGGTCCTAATTTTAATGATGGACACGTTAGAACGGCTTGGTCTGAAAGTGTTGGAGAACCATAGGTCGTTCTTCCTAACTCCAATCCAGCTATTACCAAATCATGATCTAATGGAATGCTGGAAGAATTAAGCCTTAAACTACGTGGGATAATACTATCACATGGTGATTCTTTTTGTAGAATATCTACAATTTCTTCATTACTATATTTATCATTTACACGGACATCAACAACCAAATTTACATCTGCTGGAACCGCATTATGCTGTTTCCCAGCATTAATCTGCGTTACAGTCATTTTTACATCGCCCAAAACTGGCGATGATTTTTTAAACTTAAAATCTCTAAACCATTGCAACACAGAAATTGTATTGTAAATAGCATTATCAGTATTCGGATGTGCTGCATGACTTGGCGTTCCTTTTACAACAGCATCAAACACAACCAGACCTTTTTCGGCAACAGCAAGATTCATTAATGTTGGTTCACCGACAATGGCTACATCAACTTTTGGTATAACTGACAACATGCTGTTCAATCCGTTGTCTCCGCTACTCTCTTCTTCAGCCGATGCTACGATAACCAAATTATATTTTAAATTCCGTTCATTATAAAAATGAGTGAATGTAGCAATTAAAGACACCAAACAACCTCCTGCATCATTGCTCCCTAAACCATATAATTTTCCGTCTTCAACAATGGCCTTAAAAGGATCTTTGGTAAAACCGTTGTTAGGTTTTACAGTATCATGATGAGAATTCAACAACAACGTTGGTTTTGTTTCATCAAAATATTTATTGGTTGCCCAAACGTTGTTCTTTGTTCGTGTATAGGATATGTTATAATGTCTAAACCAATACTCAATATGTGACGCTGTTTTATCTTCTTCGGAAGAAAAAGATTCAGTCTCAATGAGTTTTTTAAGCAACTCAATAGCATCCGTTGTTAAATTCTGTATCATTTAGTAAGCGTTGTGTATTTTGAATTATCATTGAAAAGCATCTCTGGTTTCCCAATGCATACTTTATTTACATTATTATTAATAGCGTGAAAACAATTATTCAATTTTGGAAGCATCCCATCTGAAATAATATTTTCTTTTATTAATGTTTTATAAGTTTTAATGTCTATATGTTCGATCACTGAATTATCGTTATTTACATTTCTTAAAACACCATTCTTTTCAAAACAATAATATAATTCTACTTTAAATTTATTTGCAAAACCTATTGCCAATTCTGAAGCGATAGTGTCTGCATTAGTATTTAATAATTGTCCCTTTACGTCATGTGTAATAGCGCAAAATATAGGAGTTATACTGGCATTTAAAAGTGTTTCAATTGCTTCTGTGTTTACTTTTACCACATCACCTACAAAACCATAATCAATAGTTTTTACTGGTCTTTTCTCGGATACGATAGTATTACCATCAGCTCCTGAAAGCCCAATAGCATTACAGTTATTTGCCTGTAATTTTGCAACAATATTTTTATTGATTTTTCCAGCATAAACCATAGTAATTAAATCTAGAGTTTCTGCATCTGTAATACGTCTGCCTTCAATCATTTTTACTTCAACATTCATTTGTTGCGCAAATTGAGTTGCTAATTTTCCGCCACCATGAACCAATATTTTAAGACCATTGATTTTAGAAAAAGCTTCTAAAAAAGAATTTAAAGCCACATCATTATCAATAATATTTCCTCCTATCTTTATAACCTTAAGTGTTTCCATTATTAAAGCTTTTCCAACTTTAAAAGATAAAGCAAAAGATGAATCTGAATATATACTTAATTGTTTTGTAAAGTATGCTACAGTTCCAGTAATTAGTATGGAAAGTGCTACAGCGCATCCAATGCAGGCCTTGGCAGATGCAATTACTATTTCAGAGTTAACAGATAAACACAAACCTAAAGTTGTTTTGTCATGGGCTCCACATCCAAAGGCATTACCACAAGCAGTAGCAAATTCATTTGTTGAAATGATGCAAAATTTGGATGTAGATTTGACCATCACGCATCCTGAAGGTTATGAGTTGAATAAAGCTATAACAAAGAATACTTTAATTAATTATAATCAGAACGACGCTATAAAAAATGCCGATTTTGTTTATGTAAAGAATTGGAGTAGTTATAATGACTATGGAAAAATTTTAAGTCAGGATAAAAATTGTATGATGACTCGTGAGAAATTAGGAAATGCTAAATTTATGCATTGTTTACCGGTAAGGCGAAATGTGGTTGTTGAAGATGCAGTTTTAGATGGTGAAAATTCAGTGGTCATTCAACAAGC
>JARRKS010000238.1:0-3262 GCA_037387865.1 Flavobacteriaceae bacterium | reverse complement strand
TGGCTCCAACACAGAGCAAATCGTCAATGTTCATGATCAATGCATCTTGAGCGATGCCTTTCCAAACGGACAAATCTCCTGTTTCCTTCCAATACATATATGCTAACGAGCTTTTAGTACCAGCACCATCAGCATGCATTATAAGGCAGTAATCTTGATTATTTGTAAGATAGTCTGGAACTATTTTGCAAAATGCTTTAGGGAATAAACCCTTGTCAATTTTTTTAATAGCATTATGAACATCTTCTTTTGAGGCAGACACACCTCTTTGGGTATATCGTTTACTAATTTCTTGACTCATGAATATATTTTGAGTCACAAAAATAAGGATTGTTTACTTTTTAATACTTAAGTTTTATTTCAAATTGTATAAAATGTGTAAAAGTAAATAACTAACAAGCAATTAAATAATAAAGAGAGAGGATGAATTAAGTAATTTATAGAAGAATTAAATGATTAAAGTTTGATGTCAGAATTTGTTTCCTTTTCAACCTTTACCAAGTTCTGGTTTATATCATTATTTTCATTCTCACTTTTATTACCTTGAGAGAATATAAGTGTAGCAATCATAAGCATGAGGACACTAATAATAAGCCGTTTCATAATTGAATTTAATAGATTAATAGCATCGTGAAATTAATAAATATTCTTCATTGTAAATCCTATACATTAATAAAATTATTAACAATTCGATAAACAACTTTTAAATGCGACATCTTGATTTTGTAGTTTAATCTAATCGATAAAAATATAGGTTAATCGATGAAAAAATAAACTTTTACCTAGTGAATAGTAATTCACGATACTTCGTTAATGGCCAAATTTCATCATCAATCATCAGTTCCAGCTTATCACAATGGTATCTGATATCTTCAAGAAAAGGTTTAACCTTAAGGCAATAAGCTTCAGCTTTACCTTCTATGTTATCAATGACATTAGCCTTTTTTCGAGCATTGATCATTTTATCAACTTTTAGATGGATTGCTTCAATGTGTTGGGATATTTTTTTAATCAAGATAATTTGCTCTTTTGCATGCTTTTGAAATTCATTACCAAAAATTTCTTTCAATCCGGCAACATTTTCAATTAACATATTCTGGTATTTTACTGCAGTTGGTATTACATGGTTGCCTGCTATATCACCTAAAACTCTAGACTCAATCTGAACGCGCATTATATATTCTTCAACATCAACCTCATACCTTCCATTAACTTCAACCTTTGTCATTACCTCCATTTCTTCAAATAAAGCAATTGTTTTATCCGAAATTCTAACTTTTAAAGCTTCAGGTGTAGTCTTGTTATTACTCAAACCTCTTTTTTTAGCTTCTTTCTCCCAAGCTTCACTATAGCCATTACCATCAAAAAGAATATTTTTTGAAGCTTTTATATATTCTCTTAAAACATTGAATACCGCTTCATCCTTTTTTAAATCTTTCTTTTCAATTAATTTATCAACTTCAATTTTAAATTCTTTGAGTTGTTTGGCTACAATAGTATTTAAAACTGTTATTGGATTAGCGCAATTTGCTGAAGAACCAACTGCTCTAAATTCAAATTTATTACCAGTAAATGCAAAAGGTGAAGTTCTGTTTCTATCTGTATTATCTAATAATACATCTGGGATTTTACCAATAACATTTAATTTAAGATCAGTTTTTTCTTCTGGTGACAACTTGCCTTTAGTTACATCTTGCAATTCCTCAAGAACTTTTGTCAATTGTTTTCCAATAAAAATTGAAATGATTGCTGGAGGAGCTTCATTAGCTCCTAATCTGTAATCATTGCTTGCAGAAGCAATTGAAGCCCGTAACAATTCTTCATTTTCATAAACAGCTCGTATGGTATTGATAAAAAATGTTAAAAACTGGAGATTACTCATTGGTGTTTTTCCAGGTCCTAATAAGTTCACGCCTGTGTCTGTTGATAACGACCAATTATTATGTTTACCAGAGCCATTTACTCCTGCAAAAGGTTTTTCATGAAGTAAAACTTTAAAGTCATGCCTAGAAGCTATTTTTCCCATAATGTCCATTAATAATGAATTATGATCAACAGCTAAATTTGCTTCTTCATAAATAGGCGCTAGTTCAAATTGGTTTGGAGCAACTTCATTATGTCTCGTTTTAACAGGTATTCCTAAAAGCATACATTCTGTTTCTAAATCCATCATAAAATTAAGGGCTCTAGTAGGAATTGAACCAAAATAATGATCATCCAATTGCTGTCCTTTAGCTGAAGAATGACCCAGTAGGGTTCTTCCTGTTAACATGATATCTGGACGACTTGAAACCAGAGCTTTATCAATTAAAAAGTATTCTTGTTCCCAGCCCAGTGAAGACGTTACTTTTTTAACATTCTTATCAAAATATTTACAAACATCCGTGGCAGCCGCATCAATTGCATGCAACGCTCTTAATAATGGTGTTTTATAATCTAATGCTTCACCAGTATATGCAACAAAAATGGTTGGTATACATAAGGTAGTTCCATAAATAAATGCTGGTGAAGTTGGATCCCAAGCTGTGTATCCTCTGGCCTCAAATGTATTTCTAATACCTCCACTTGGAAAACTTGACGCATCTGGCTCTTGTTGCACAAGTTGACTACCTTCAAACTTCTCAATGGACAATCCTCCACCAATAGGCTCAAAAAAAGCATCATGTTTTTCAGCTGTTGCTCCAGTTAATGGTTGAAACCAATGTGTATAATGTGTTACACCTTTTGAAAGTGCCCATTCTTTCATTGAAGATGCAACTTGGTTAGCTATTTTACGGTCAATTTTAGTACCGTGATCAATCGCATTAACAACACCTTCGTAAGCCTCTTTGGTTAAATACTGACGCATTTTCAGTTCATTGAAAACATTTTGTCCGAATAACTCCGATCTTTTTATATTCTCAACAAACTTATATGGTTTTCTATTTGATGCTTGGTTTAGTGCCTGAAATCTAATTTTAGCCATTTGCTGATTTTTTTAATGTTTTAAAAAACAATTTATAAAGGGTTAACAAAAATAATTTAAAATATAGAAATCAAGTACATTATTATATTTTTTTATCATTAATAGATTTACAATATTTTAAAATTAAAATATATTATTTTCAATTTTACCCTTAAAAAAATAGGGTGTTAATAAAAATGGATAAAATATAATAGATTTACACCATTACTTAATAAGGTGTTTATATAAATATTTATATTTGTGCTTTAACTAAATTTTAGAAAAAACCATGGCAAAAATTAAATTAGAATACATTTG
>JARRKS010000237.1:0-4227 GCA_037387865.1 Flavobacteriaceae bacterium | reverse complement strand
GGTCTTAAAATCTCATCATACCAATCTGTGTTTACATTTGGCACATTTGGGTTTACACGACTACGACCATAACGTTGCATGGCATTTAAAACAAATTGAATATCTGCATCTGATCCTGATTCGTAAGCCATCGTAGTAAATTGTTCAGCATTAGCTAATTTAAGAACATTTTGAGCATACTGCACACCTGTATAGCCATCATATTCAAAAACTGGTTTCTGATCTCTTTTTCCCGTTTTTGTTTTAATAATAATTACACCATTTGCAGCTCTTACTCCATAAATAGCTGATGATGAAGCATCTTTTAAAACAGTTAATGATTCTATATCTTTACTATTTAAAAAGTCTATGTTACTATAAAACATACCATCAACAACATATAATGGATTCCCATTTGAGTCCTGATAAGAACCAAGACCTCTTAAACGTACTTTTGGTGAGTCTCCTGGAGATCCAGTACTTACTATTTGAACACCAGCAACTTTACCTTGTAAAGATTGCATGACATTTGAAGCTGGTGTCTTTTCAATTGCTTCAGTTGAAACAGTGGAAATTGAGCCCGTTAAATCTGCTTTCTTTTGTGTACCGTACCCAACAATTACAATTTCATCTAGTGCTTCCACATCTGGTTCCATTGAAACATTGATTACTGTTTGATTCCCAACTGTTACTGTTGTAGTTTTAAGCCCAATAAAGCTGAACTCTAATACCTCTCCTTGATGTACTAAAATAGAATACAGACCCTCAAAATCTGTACTAACACCTCTACTAGTGCCCAGAACGATAACATTGACACCTGGAACAGGCATACCGTCTTCGGTACTGGTGACTTCACCGGTAATAGTTATGTTTTGTGCAAAAGTGCTGATTGAAAATAGAAAAATTAGGATTAAATTAATCTTTGCTTTCATATAAATTGATTTAGATTGTTAGTTCTTTGACTAAATTATATGCAATTCTAATAAAAAAGCTTCCATTAAAGTAGGTAATTCTTGTTAAGTTTCAAAAAATAATAGTGAAATGACGTACTAATGACGTATTTTAAAATGAGAATAACGTATAATTACTATGTGATTAATTAAGATTTCGCAGAAAATCGCTTAAAGATTTATCACTTTCCAAGTTTAATTTGCGTTTTAATCTATATCTATGGGTCTCAACACCTCTTACCGAAATGTTCATTAAAGGTGCTATTTCTTTAGTTAACAAATTCATTTTAATATATGCACAAATTTTCAAATCTTTATGTGTTAAATCAGGGTGGTCAGACTTAAGTTTATTGAAAAATTCTTCATGGACTTGATTAAAATTATATTCAAAAACCTCCCATTCATCTTGATGACCAATTGAGTTATCTATCCTCTTCAATAACTTTTTAAAGGACCAATAGTTACCAAAGCTATCTTTATTTTGTAGAAGTTCATTTTTGATTTCGAGCATAGATTCATTCTTATTAACTAAAGCCATAGCCGTATTGGCAAGTTGCTTACTTTTTAGCTTCACTTCATTTTTAAGTGCATCCGTCTTTAACTTCATTATTTTCTTTTCGTTTTCTAAAGCTTTTTGTTTTAGAATTTCTTTCTGTTCTTTTTGAAATTTTTGCTCAAGTAAACGTTGTTCTTTGTTTATTTTTCTTTTATATAAAACAAAAATAAATACGCCAATAGTAAGAGCTATTAGTGAATACAGGAGTAATCCAAGCTCACTTTCGTACCACGGTGGTGAAACTTTTAAATTAATCTCTTTATATGATGACGTATCTCCTGATGAATTAGAAGCTCTAAAAAGTAAGGTGTAATCACCATCATTTAAATTGGAAACATCTAATTTGTCATTATCCATTTTATACCACTGGGTTGAATCAAGATTTGAAATGGAGTATTCAAAAAAGTGTCCATTGGACTTGGGTGATGAAATTGATATACTTACATTTTTGTTAAATGGAGATTCAATTAACTTTATAGAGTCTACGTCAATTAATGTATTGTCAACAGAAACTTTTTCAATTACTGGTTCTTGTAAAACCTCTTGTTCATGATAATTTTTAGTATCAATTAGCATAAAACCATTATATAGGGTTAAGGCATAAATTGAATCATTAATTTTTGATACTTTTTCTGAACCAACTATCAATCTATTTTGAAAAAAATTATTTGTTAATGTTAAGTTATAATCTTCATTTGTGAGAGATTTGAAATTAATTTGGTTTCTGCTATCTTTTACTACAATTAAATCAGAATCTGATTCAGAAATTAAGTAAGCATCATTTCCAAAGCTCTTGTTTAAAAAATCATAAGGCACTATACTATCAAGCAATGGTTCATATTTTTGCCAACCGTTATTTGTTTTGAAGCATATATTGTTTTTGATCTTATGAACTCTTACATTAAAATTTGACCAAAGTCCTTTGTTTTGATAATCTTCAACATCTATAACCTTGCCATTATCTCTATCTAAACTAATTTTATATACTCCTTTATAAGCATGAGCAGCCCAAATATTATATTGGTCTTCAAACTCCAAATATTTAATAGGAATGGTAGTTCTACCGGCATGCGATACTTCCCATGAATTCACATTGTTTTTAAAATTAACCAGTCCAGCATAAGTACCTTGATAATACGTATTCATTTTTTCTGGCTGCTTTTTAATAGTCCAACCTCCAGTAAAATTTGAAATTTTTTCAAGCTTATTGTCTTTTATTATAAATGTACCATTATTATGACCGCATAATAATTCACCATCTATTTCTGTTAAGTCCCAAACCTGACCTTGTGATCCCTCTACAAACTGCAATTGGTTATTCTCGTCAATATAAAATAAGCCCGTATTACTTACAATGTAAATTATATCTTTATACAAAATGATATCATAAATAGCTCCTAATTTTCCTGAATAATCATTATAGAATGTATGATGACTATTTAAATCAACGTAGGCAATCCCATTATCCAAACCTATCCAGAGCTTCAAATTTGTATGATCCACTCCTTGACCTAAAACTGTATTATTAATTAATCCGTTTTCTTTGTTTATATGATAAATTACATTACCATATTTGCCAGTAACATAAACTCCATTTTTAATTGTCCCAAACACCATTTTACCATTTGATAATAATGTAAAACTATTTAATTGATGATGTTGAATTAATCCATTAATTTCGGACTTCCATGGTGTAAAATTAGAGCCATCATAAACAAAGCAACCATTTAATGCCGTTGCCATCAAAAGTTTATCATCATATTCGACAATTGAAATTATTTTTTTATCAATTAACAAAGGAGCAATAATGATTTGAGAAAGTTGATTGCCATCCAGAAGAAAAACACCATTTTTTAGTGTAGAAACATAAAGATCATTACCTACAATACTGCAGGATATGATGGTCCCAGTTATATTGAATTCATCTACTTCAAAAACTTCTCCATCCTTATAAATATATAAACTAGAAAACGATCTGAATATGATAGATTCTTTAAAAGCAAGGATTTGCCAAAATTCTTCATTTGATGATACTTTTTCTACCAATAAATCACTTAACGAAGTATAGATTAATTCGCCTTGAGAATTCTTTTTCCAATATCCAAATTCTTCATATGAACCTGTATAAATTAAATCTTTATAAGCAAAAACAGATCTTATAATGGTTTTATTAGGCAATTGAAAAAAGTCCCATTTCAATCCGTCAAACTCCAATAAACCTTCATTGTTAGCGACGTATATTTTTCCATTATCCGCCGAAGAAACGCTCCAGTTTTGATTTCCAGCATTATATTCTGCTAACGAATAATTTTGAAAATAAGGAGTGTATTGAGCAAATATGCTTTGAAATCCCAAAAAGGTCAATAAAAACAAATAAACTACAGGTCTCATATTTATCAAATATATAATAAATTATGAGTTTTAATTATGGAAATAAATCTAAAGATTATAAGGATTAAATACGTTTATGAACAAATAACAAAGCCCCTATCTAATAAAAGATAAAGGCTTTTGTACTGAACGTAGAACCAAAACCACTGAAATTCACACTCATGTTGCTACCAATAGTTTTAAATCAATCAAAAACCCACTCGATTTGTAAGAATTTTATTTAATTTTAGTGGAATAAATATAATGGCGATAAAAACAATTGTTTTTATCCATACGTTGTGCTTCATTATCAGAAACCGCTAACCAATGATTAAATTCTTTAGAAAAATTCGTCAAAAAATGCTGACTGAA
>JARRKS010000236.1:0-3268 GCA_037387865.1 Flavobacteriaceae bacterium | reverse complement strand
CACATACCATTTTATGCCTTCTAATTCAGCTATTAAACTTTTTGATAGCTCTTCTGCATCAAGTTGTTCTTTTCTTTCGTTGTTCCAGTTGTTGACCTGTAGGGCAATTAAAATTCCAATAACCACAAGAATAATTTCACCAATAGCATATAAGAGGTATTTACTGAATTTGTTTTCAGAGAGTAATCTTTGGCGAATTTTATTAAATAATTTTATCATTGGTTAAAGGTTGGTCATAAAATAGACAATGTTAAGTTAATCATAGTTAAACGAAATTCAATTATTTTTTAAGAAATCCAATAGTAATTTTAACATGCTACCACATCTTAATAAAGCTTGAACGAAACACCAAGTACAGGCCCAAGAACACTTACTTTAGTTTCTAAACGTTCATCACCTGACCCTTCCGTTTGTTTATATTTAAAGGTTCTAAATCCAGCATGAACTGCAATTACTTTTGATACTTTAAAAGAATTTAGATATGTAAAATCTAAAGCAAAATCTGAAGAGTCTCCAATACCGAAACCTCCAATATTTAGATCGGCAGATAGATCAAACTTTTTACTTATTACAAACTTTGGATTTATCCCTATCATCAAATCCCACCATTCTTGTTTTTCATTTAAAGTATCTTCATCTATAACAGTATTGCCAATTACAATTTGATAATCTACATCAATATTATTGAGCCAATACTTTGCTCCCAGATTAACTCTTAAACTCCATCCTTTTATAACATAATCTTCTGCAAATTGAAAATTATCGTAAACCTCATAAGCACCTTTAAACCCAAAAATCTTCTGATTTACAGTAAGATCTGCAATGAATGGTCCTTGAGCGAAATCGCTACCCAGTTCTGCAAACGTACCATCAAAAGAAAGTGAGTATTTTTTGTATGAAACTACACCAATAATCTGAAATCCTGCATTGGTTAAGGATGCCAAATCGTTAAAGGATTGCCTGATACTTTGCCCACCTACATCTGTAGATTGAGAAGCAAGTAGAGCATAGGGAGCAATATGAAAGCTCCAATCTTTTTCTTTTTTTGTGTTTTCAGAAACACTTGTTTGAGACAGGGTTTTTGTAACGAAGAAAAAAGATAAGAGGCAGATGAATACAATGTTTTTGGTTTTAATTGTTTTCATAATCTTTAATTATTATATCAGTCAAATTATTAAAGTTTTCATTTACAAGCTGATTTTCTGGTTTGTTATACCAAGATACAATTTCTTTTGCTCCAAAATTGAAAAAAATTTGAGGGTTAAATTCGGGAACTAAAGCCTTAATTTTTGAGTTATCAAAGATCATACTGTGTGTTTTATCACCTAACAGGCCATCACCAATGTCTTTATCGTATTTGGCAATAATATGTGATGGAATGTAAACTAAATTTGGTGTGACACCTAATTCTTTAGCCATGGTTTTGTATATGGTATTCCAAGAAAGCAACTCATTGTTGGTAATATGATAAGCTTCATTGATAGCTTCTGGTTTTCCCAATAAACCTATCAGACCAACAGCAAAATCTTTGTGATGTGTTAATGTCCAGATAGAACTTCCATCACCATGAACAATAACAGGCAAACCTTGTTTCATACGATGTAAGGCAGTATAACTTCCTGTTATAGGAATTAAGGTTTTATCGTAAGTATGAGACGGTCTTACAATGGTATAAGGAAATTTAGTTTTAGAGTAGGCTTCTCTCAAAATATTTTCACAAGCAATCTTATCTTGTGAGTATTTCCAAATTGGGTTGTGCAAAGGCGTTTCTTCAGTTACGGGTAGTTTTTCTGGTGGTGTCTGGTAAATAGAAGCAGAGCTAATAAACACAAACTGTTTGGTCTTGCCTGTAAATAATTTAATATTATTCTGAATATGTTCTGGTGTAAACGAAATCCAATCTACTACAGCATCAAACTCATGATTCTCAAGTGTTTTTTTGGCAGCTTCAAAATTTCGGATATCAGCAATAATAGTTTTAACGCCTTCAATTTTTCTAAAGCTTTTCCCTCTATTCAAATGGTAGAGGTCTATACCATTTTGTATTGCTAATTCTGAAGAAGCCGAACTAATAATTCCTGTTCCACCAATAAATAATACTTTCATTTGCTAAAGCAATATTTGTCAATTAACAAGAAAGATATAAAAAACCAATAAAAGTTCTCAATACACAAGGTGATAATTACTTGATAGAGTAAATAAAAATTATCAAATTCTTGAGTTTGTTATAATTTTATTGAAAAATATTGATTAGAGATTAACGAATAGATGTTCTTCGTGAGTAATCCTCATTTAATCGAGAAGCTATAGAATAAAGCCATTTATTTACTATTTTTAGCAATTCAACACTAAAAATTGGTATAGGTTTGATAATTAGGTTTAGAACAATGCTCATTGTATTGATGTTCTTTGGAATTCATTTTGTGAATTCACAAGCTAACATACCACCTGATATTAATGCTGTTGGAGATCAATATTATTGCCCATTAAGTCAAATAAATATAGTAACTTCTTTTGATATCGTAGATCCAGATGATACAGAGATTGAAGTATTGCACATTCAAATTTCTACAGGCTATCAAAATGGACAAGATCAACTTATTTTAACGGGTTCCCACCCAAATATTGGTGCAACTTGGAATAGTAGTCAAGGTAAACTAACATTAAGGGCTGTTAGTGGAGGAGAAATGCTTTACACAGATTTAATTGCTGCTGTAAAGGATGTGGTTTTTCAAAGTTCATCAGCTACATTTACTGGAGAAAGAAACTTTTCATTCAACATTGGTGATGCCAACTATTTACCATCAACAGAGCATTATTACGAATACATTCCGTTTAGTGGCTTAACGTGGACAGAAGCCAGGGATATGGCCGAAACCTATACATATTTTGGATTGCAAGGATATTTAGCTACATTATTATCTGCTGAAGAAGCACAACTTTGTGGAGAGCAAGCTGCAAGTACAGGCTGGATTGGAGGTAGTGATGAGGAAACCGAAGGGGTATGGAAGTGGGTAACAGGACCAGAAGCTGGAACAGTTTTTTGGAATGGTCTTGCAAATGGTTCATCACCCAATTATGCTAACTGGAATACGAATGAACCTAATGATTGTTGTAGTGCAACTCAAAAAGAAGAAAATTATGCGCATATTACGGATTGTAGTACTTGTCAAGATGGAAGTTGGAATGATCTTCCGAATGAAGGTGGTACAGGTGAATATTATCCACAGGGGTTTGTGGTTGAGTATGGAGGTATGCCTGGTGACCC
>JARRKS010000235.1:0-3271 GCA_037387865.1 Flavobacteriaceae bacterium | reverse complement strand
TTTTTTTCCTATTAACCCAGACATATTTCTAATTATTAATTTGTTACGATTCTCTTTAAAAAATTTCAGGGACAAAATACGTTTCGTCCCTGAAATGTATTTTTTCCGTTTTTCCTTTGCTCGCAGCTCCGGACATGTCTTCAAGGATTTACTCCTTGATATTCTACTTACACTTTAATTTCTACCTCAACACCACTTGGTAATTCAAGTTTCATTAAAGCATCAATTGTTTTTGACGAAGAACTATAAATATCAAGCAATCTTTTATAAGAGCTTAATTGAAATTGTTCTCTAGATTTTTTGTTTACGTGTGGTGAACGTAATACAGTGAAAATTTTCTTGTGTGTTGGCAAAGGAATTGGTCCAGTTACAACAGCACCAGTACTTTTTACTGTTTTTACAATCTTATCTGCAGACTTATCTACTAAATTGTGATCGTAAGATTTTAATTTTATTCTGATTTTTTGACTCATTTTCTTTTAGATTTAAGCTTCTACTCCTCTTGCTGCTTTAATAACTTCTTCTGCTATATTTGAAGGTGTTTCAGCATAGTGTGAAAATTCCATAGTTGATGTTGCTCTACCAGATGAAAGTGTTCTTAATGATGTAACATAACCAAACATTTCTGATAACGGCACATGCGCCTTAACAACTTTAGAACCTGCTCTGTCGCTCATGTCATTAACTTGTCCACGACGACGGTTAAGGTCTCCTACAATATCTCCCATGTTTTCTTCAGGAGTAAGCACTTCTAATTTCATGATTGGCTCCATGATCACAGCTTTTGCAGCTTTTGCAGCAGCTTTAAATCCTAATTTAGCAGCCAATTCAAAAGATAACTGATCCGAATCTACGTCATGGTAAGAACCATCTGTTAATGTTACTTTCATAGCATCAACTTCATAACCTGCTAATGGACCATTGATCATAGCCATCTTAAATCCTTTTTCAATTGAAGGAATAAATTCTTTTGGAACATTACCTCCTTTAATTTCTGAAATGAATTCAAGACCTGTTTTCCCTTCTTCAGCTGGTTCAAGTGTAAATACAATATCTGCAAATTTACCACGACCACCAGATTGCTTTTTGTAGACTTCTCTGTGTTGAGCCAATTGTGTAATAGCCTCTTTGTACTCAACTTGTGGTTGCCCTTGATTTACTTCAACCTTAAACTCACGTCTAAGACGGTCAACAATAATATCTAAATGAAGCTCACCCATACCAGAAATAATGGTTTGGCCAGAAGCTTCGTCTGTTCTAACTGTAAATGTTGGATCTTCTTCAGCTAATTTTGCTAAAGCCATACCTAACTTATCTACATCTGCTTTTGTTTTAGGTTCAACCGCGATACCAATTACTGGATCAGGAAAGTTCATAGATTCTAAAACAATTGGATGTTTCTCATCAGATAATGTATCACCTGTTTTTATAACTTTAAATCCTACCGCTGCTCCAATATCTCCAGCTTCAATAAAAGAGATAGCATTTTGTTTATTAGAGTGCATTTGATAAATACGTGATATACGTTCTTTCTTACCAGAACGATTGTTCATTACATAAGAACCAGCATCTAAACGACCTGAATAAGCACGGAAAAATGCCAAACGACCTACGAAAGGATCTGTTGCAATTTTAAATGCTAAAGCAGAAAAAGGCTCATTTACAGATGGTTTTCTTTTTTCTTCTTTTTCAGTATCAGGATTTGTACCTACAATAGCATCTTTATCTACTGGTGAAGGTAAATAACGACATACAGCATCTAATAAAAATTGAACTCCTTTATTCTTGAATGCAGAACCACAAATCATTGGAATGATAGACATATCCATAACTGCAGCTCTTAAAGCAGCATGAACTTCATCTTCTGTAATTGAATCTTCATCTTCCATGAATTTTTCAAGAAGATTCTCATCATAAGTTGCTACCTCTTCAATAAGATTTGCTCTATATTTTCTTGCTTCGGCTTTTAATTCTTCAGGAATATCAATTACATCAAAAGTTGCTCCTTGTGTTTCGTCATGCCAAACAATAGCCCTGTTTTTAACAAGGTCTACAATTCCTTTAAAATCTATTTCATCTCCAATAGGTAATACGATAGGCACTGCATTAGAACCTAACATATCTTTTACTTGTTGGCAAACTGCTAAAAAGTTAGATCCTTGACGATCCATCTTATTAACAAATCCCATACGAGGCACTTTATAATTGTCTGCTAATCTCCAGTTAGTTTCAGATTGAGGTTCTACACCATCAACTGCGCTAAACAAGAATACTAAACCATCTAGCACTCGTAAAGAACGGTTAACCTCAACAGTAAAATCAACGTGACCTGGAGTATCAATTATATTAAAGTGATAATCTTTTGCGTCTTCTGTTGGCATTGCGTTTTCTTTTGGAAAAACCCAAGTACAGGTTGTAGCAGCTGAAGTAATTGTAATACCTCTTTCTTGCTCTTGCTCCATCCAATCCATAGTTGCAGCACCATCATGTACTTCACCTATCTTGTGAGAAACTCCTGTGTAATAAAGAATACGCTCTGTTGTTGTTGTTTTACCAGCATCAATGTGAGCAGCAATACCTATATTTCTTGTATATCTTAAATCTCTTGCCATTACTAATTAAAATCTAAAGTGTGAGAATGCTTTGTTTGCTTCTGCCATCTTATGAGTATCTACTCTTTTCTTAACAGCAGCGCCTTCTTCTTTAGCAGCAGCTAAAATTTCGGCAGCTAACTTTTGAGCCATAGATTTTTCATTTCTTTTTCTTGAATAGCTGATAAGCCATTTCATAGCCGTAGAAACTTTACGGTCTGGACGAATTTGCATTGGAATTTGGAATGTTGCTCCTCCAACACGACGGCTACGTACTTCTACGTGAGGCATCACATTTGACAACGCTTCTTTCCAGATTTCTAAAGCTGTTTTTTCTTCGTCAGTTTTCTTTGAATCTACAATGTCTATAGCATCATAGAAAACTTTAAAAGCCACAGATTTTTTTCCATCCCACATCATCATGTTTACAAAACGCGTTACTAACTGATCGTTAAAACGTGGATCTGGTAAAAGTGGCCTTTTCTTTGCTTGTCTTTTTCTCATGTCTTCTTCTTAAAAGTTTAATTACTTTTTAGGGCGTTTTGCACCATATTTAGATCTACGTTGTGTTCTGCCCGCAACACCTGCTGTGTCTAAAGCTCCACGAACGATATGATATCTAACACCTGGCAAATCTTTTACCCTTCCACCTCTAACCAATACTATCGAGTGCTCTTGTA
>JARRKS010000234.1:649-7472 GCA_037387865.1 Flavobacteriaceae bacterium | reverse complement strand
TGTAGAATAAAGGAGGAAATATTAGACAAAATGTATTTTTACAGCATGGGTGGAACAAGAGATACAAGGATCATAAGCTCTTACTAACATTTCTAGAGTTAATTCTATCTCCTTTTCTGTTTTATTAAGTATTTTAGGTAAAAGAGCTTTCATATCTAATTCAATATTTCCGTGGTTTTGGTTTGTTGGTATTATACAGTTTGCTTTTGTACAGACGCCTTCCTCGTTGTAAGAGTAGTCATGGAATAATATTCCTCTTGGGACTTCAACTGCACCTACACCTTGACCTGCCTTTATATGTATATTAGGTAGATGATATTCAGATTGAGATTCTAGACCCGAGGCTTCAAGTTCATTTATTAGTTTAATTGAATCTTCGACACTATGAACGATCTCCACTAATTGAGCAATACTATTCATATATGGATTATAACAAACGGACTTAAGATTAAATAATCCAGCAATTTTTTTGGCTAGTGGTGATAGTTTATCATAATTTATATTTAGTCTAGCTAGTGCTCCAACCATATAAGAGGCACGAACGTGTTTAGCCCATTTTGCAGTAGATTGAGGAACAACATATTCATTGGTATATGATAAATAGTCATTTGCTGGTGCAGAATCAGTGTCAGTTGAAGCTATCTTTCCATCATACAAAGCATATTCACTTGGATTTGATAGCCCAATGTATTCTGTCTCCCTTTCAAAGTTTGGTATTTTTGGAGCTAGAGTTTTTAGTAGCTCTGCAACTGCTTGTAACGCTGGAACTGAAGACTTCAATCTATTTTGAAGATCAAGTAATTCTTTCATTGAAGGAATTTTTGAAAAACCACCAGGTATAAGTCTTTGAGGATGGGTTGTTCTTCCACATATTAGATTTGACATATCATTTGCTAATCTATGTAGTTTCAAGACAGTTTTTACTTCATCTGGATTCGAAGAAGCTAAGGGTATAACCGATCCTACACCCATTAAATCAGGAAGAACCAAAAAACCTACATGAAGTATATGACTTTGTAGATTCTCTGCGTGTAACGCAAGTTTTCTTAGTTTAAGATCTTGACTACTGATAGATATTCCCATTGCAGCTTCTGTAGCTTTAAGTGAGGCTAATGTATGGCCAATTGAACAAATCCCACATATTCGAGATGTTATGTGGTGTAATTCATTCCATTTACGTCCAACAACCATTGCTTCAAAAAATCTTGGAGCTTCTGGAATAGCCCACTCACATTTTTCAATAACTCCATTTTTCACATTTACATAAATATTTCCGTGACCTTCGACTCTAGTCACGTGATGTACATTTACTTCTAAATCTTTAGTTGTCATTTTTTCTTCTCCCAACCAAAATATAATTTAAATTTACCAATTGCATCGTCAACTGAAAGTCCATATTTAATTAAAACTTCTTTTTGCGAGCAAACAGGATAATTAGGTATTTCTGGTTTTTTGCCAAGCAATAGAGATTTAACAACATGAAGGAATTCTTTTTTATCAATAGGACATCCATGTACATAGGCATCAACGGGTATTACGGCATCAATTGGTCTTGCTGGATATGTTTCAAATAAATCGGCGTTTTTTCCATAAACTGTTCTCTTCACGGCTTCCATATCTTGATAATTTTTTAATGAATTAATACCACCAATAGTTGCACAAGATCCAATTGCTACAACAATCTTTGCGTTCTCTCTAATCTGTTTGAGTCTTTCTTCATCTTTTTGTCTAGTACATGATCCTTCAACAAAAGCTATATCATAATCATCGCTATGTTCTTTCATTACTTCTCTAAAACTTACGACCTCAACTTGTCCAAGAAGATCTAAAATTTCTTCCTCCAGATTGGCTATTTGTAATTGATCTCCTTCACAACCTGCAAAATCAAAGAAAGCAATTTTAGGTTTCATTATAAAGCCTCCGGAACTCCTTTAATATCTGAATAATTAAACACAGGACCATCCTTGCAAACATATAGTTGATTAATTTGGCAATGTCCACATTTTCCGACTCCGCATTTCATTCTTCTTTCAAGAGATACGATTATATGATCATCAGGTACATTTCTTGATTTAAGATCCTTAATTACGAATTTATACATAATTGGTGGACCACAAACTACTGCATAAGTTTTCTGAGGATCAAAATCTACTTGAGGAATCAAAGTAGTTATTACACCAATATTACTATCCCAAATTTCATTTTCTGGACACCAATCAACAGTTGCCTTAAATTCAACCCTATCTTCATCTTTAAGATGAAGAATTTCATCACCGAATAATAGTTCACGCGGTTCTTTACATCCATAAAGAAGAATAACACGACCATATTCATCGCGGTTTGCCAATACATAATTAAATAAAGATCTTAAAGGAACTATTCCAAGACCACCTGCAATAAACAATAAATCTTTTCCTTTAAGAAATTCTGAATCAAAGCCTTTTCCATAAGGACCTCTAATACCAACTCTATCGCCCTCATTTAAGGTATGTATTTTACTTGTAACATTTCCCAATTTACGAATACAAAGATCAAATGTTCCTTTTCGACTAGGTGATGATGATATTCCAAAAGGTGCTTCACCAACTCCAAATACTGAAACTTGAACAAATTGACCAGGTTGATGATTTAAATCTGATCCATCATCAAGTTTAAGTTCAAATTTAATTTCATTTTCAGTCATAGGTTCTTTCTTTATAATCGTAGCCATTCTCGGAGCAAATTTAATTTCTTCAACAGTATCAATACTAACTTCTGGAATTATCGCTGAATCAATTTGAAAACCTGCTTTAATACTTTCAGCGTACATATCATTAAACAAGTTAACAGGATTTGCAATATCAGGTAAACAATTTGAGGAGCATCTACCACAACCAACACAAGAAACAAAACCAAATCTGTCAAAAAGATATTTACCTTTTTTGAAATATCTATGTCTATATCTAGTTGCTTTTGTATTACGGAAATTTTCTCCAGAAGCAACCTTTGCAAAATCCTCCAAAAGACATGCATCCCACGTACGGGTTCGTTCTCCTTTTTTTAAGGATAGATCTGGATTATCTTTAACATCAAAACAATAACAAGTTGGACATACTAATACACAGGAACCACACGATAAACATTCTTCTGAATGACTTTCCCAAAAACTATCCTTTTCATAGAACTTTCCTAACAGTTCAGGAATAAGCTCAGAAGAGAAATTAAATTTTTGCTTAGCCCCATTTAATATTTCCATTTTCTTTTTGCCAACTTCTTGTATATCCTTAGCAAATGCTTTTGTCACACCCTTAGCATACTTATTTAGTAGTTCCGCGCCTTTATGAGATCCGACATCAATTGCATATTTATTTCCTATATCAGTTAGCATTAAATCGAATCCATAATCAATTGTAGCACATCCCATAGAAGGAGCAAAGCAAGAATCAGATATATTTTGAATATTTGTACCTATTATGATTGAAGATTTTCTCCTTTGAGAATAATAAGGATCAGATTTTGTCTCTCTAAAAACTTCATCCATATGAAGTAGTGCCATTATATCATAAGGGTGAACTCCCACAATTACAGTTGATTTATTATTCTGAAAATCTTTTGTTTTAAATCCACAAGCAACCTCATAAGTTACTAAAGTCTCTCTTTGCGGAAAGAAGTATTTTTTAGGAGGCAATAATGTAACATCATAATCTAATCTAAGTTGATTGGCTGATTCTAAAGGTCCAAAAGCAAATTTTTCACCTTTTGATTTAACACCAACAACATTTAGAGTATTATCAGCTATTAAATTATTAATAAATTCTGAAAAAGCCTCTTTTGAAAGTATATGCATTTTTTTATCCTCATTCATTATATTTACAAATTAGCAAATTGTTCAGATTAAGAGCAATTGGAGAATTTATTACTTTCTAATAGTATGTACAGTAATCTCCAAGAAAAACAATGTTTCACATAGATTTTACGAAAAAAGGAAACATGATATATTTTAAATTTCTTTAAAAACGTAATTAGTAATTTTATATGGAAAAATTTATCAAACCTTGACTGAAGCTTTATGTAGTTGATACAATTTTTTTCATTATCTGCATCTAGTAGTTAAACACTTAGAGAGAGCAGCTAAATGACTGAGTTGGCATCATTAAATAAGCCAATAAAAGCTTCGGAGATTAATCCAAAATTTAGAAATGAACTTTCAAAAGTTCAGGGTAGTGAGAAGATACTCCAATGCTTTCAATGTGGCACCTGTACATCTGATTGCCCGATTGCTAAATTTAGTGATAGTTATCGACCAAGACAATTAATTCGAATGGCACAACTTGGATTAAAAAATAGAGTATTAAAAAGTGAGACTTTATGGTTATGTGCGTCATGTTTTACTTGCACAGATAGATGTCCCCAAGAGATTGAAGTCGCGAGCATAATAAGAGTTCTAAGAAATTTAGCAGCAGAACAAGGCATCATTCCAACAGTTTATAGAGAACAAACATTAAGTATTCTGAAATCTGGATATGCATAACTCGCAAAAACTGGAATTAAGAAGATAATCGAAAAGAGGGAGATTAAATCTGGAGAATGAGTATTTAATTTTTCTTGGATGTGCCGTTCCTTATCGAGTTGGATCTTATGAGATATCTTCTAGGAAAATATTACAGAAATTGGGAGTTAAACTAGTTGAAATGCCAGAATTCAATTGTTGTGGTCTCCCTTTAGATACAATTGATCATGAAACAATGCTTACGCTTGCAGCAAGGAATCTAGCTATTGCTGAAAGAGCGGGATTAAACATTATTTCACTATGTCCTGGTTGTGCAGGAACACTAAAAAAAGTTAACAAAGTTATTAATGAGAACAATAAATTAAGAGATAAAATTAACAATAATTTAAATAAAGCAGAATTGCAGTTTAAAGGATCTGTGAAAAGTAAGCATATACTTCAATTTTTGATAGAAGATATAGGCATTGAAAAAATCGAAAAAAATGTGATTAGCCCCTTGTCAAATCTAATGGTTGCTGAACATGTGGGTTGTCACTTGTTAAGGCCAAGAGATTTCATAAATTTTGATGATCCAGAAGATCCTAAAGTTTTAAAGAGTCTAATTGAAGTTACCGGAGCAACATGTTTAGATTACACTAATGAAACACAGTGCTGTGGCGCACCAAGCGTAGGAGTCAATGATAAAGTTGCTTTGATGCTCGCACGAGACAAATTAAAAAATATAAAAATTGCAGGCGCGCAAGCCTTAATTACATCTTGTCCATTTTGCCATATAATGTTTGATACAAATGAGCTGCGTATCGAACGAATGTTCAAAGAAAAATATGGCATTCCAGTATTACACTATCCTCAATTACTAGGTTTAGCCATGGGTATGACTCCAGAGGAACTTGCGTTTAAAGATCTCAGAGTCGATACGACAAAAATACTAAAACAAGTATTTCAAGGAGTAAAATAAAAAATGAGTAAAAATAAACTTAAAATAGCCTTTTATTGGGCCGCCAGTTGTGGTGGTTGTGAAATCGCCGTTTTAGATATCAATGAAAAAATTCTTGATGTTGTACAAATAGCAGACATTGTTTTTTGGCCGGTAGCTATGGACATCAAATATAAAGATGTGGAAAACATGGATGATGGATATATTGATATTACATTCTTTAACGGATCTATCAGAAATTCAGAACAAGAACATATGGCAAAACTTCTAAGAAAGAAATCAAAAACACTAGTAGCATTTGGATCTTGCGCTCATGAAGGCTGTATTCCAGGACTAGCTAATCTACATAATAAACAAGAAATTTTTAATACAGTCTATATAAAAGAAAAATCTGTTACAAATCCTGAAGGGAAAGTTCCAAAAACTGAAACTAAAGTTAAAGAAGGAATCCTAAAGATTCCAGAATTTTATGATACAGTAAAAACTTTAGATCAAACAGTAGAAGTAGACTATTATTTACCTGGATGTCCTCCACCAGTTCAATTAATTGCTAATGCAATTGATGCAATAGCAAATAACAAACTACCACCAAAAGGAACTGTACTCGCACCACTCAAAGCAGTGTGTGAAGAGTGTCCTAGAACAAGAGAGGATAAAAAAATAACTAGAATATATCGTGTTTATGAGAAAGAACCCGATCCCAAAAAATGCCTTCTTGAACAAGGTATAATTTGCATGGGACCTGCAACACGAGGTGGCTGTGATGCACAATGCTTGAAAGTAAACATGCCCTGTACTGGTTGTGGTGGACCAGGACCAAATGTTCCTGAACAAGGTGCAGCGATGATATCAGCATTAGCATCGATTCTTGGATATTCAACTGATCCACAAAAGGAACAATATACTGAGGAGGAAATTATTGATTTAATGAATCAGATCAAAGATCCGCTAGGAACTTTTTATATGTATTCATTACCAGCTTCCATTCTCAAAAGAAAGGTGATAAAGAAATGAAAGAAATATTAATCGATCCAATTACTCGATTAGAAGGCCATGGAAATATTTCTATATTCCTAAATGATGAAGGAGAAGTAGAAAACGCATATTTAAAAATTCCAGAACTTCGAGGTTTTGAAAAATTTTGTACTGGAAGAAGAGCAGAATTAATGCCGCAACTTACCACAAGAATTTGTGGCGTTTGCCCAGTTGCTCATCATTTCGCATCAGTAAAAGCATTAGATGAAGCTTTCAATGTTCAACCACCTTCTCCTGCTAAAAAACTACGCGAACTAATGAACTGTGGATATTACATATATGACCACACATTACATTTCTATTATTTAGGAGGTCCAGACTTTGTTGTTGGACCAGATGCACCCCCAGAAAAAAGGAATATT
>JARRKS010000234.1:0-558 GCA_037387865.1 Flavobacteriaceae bacterium | reverse complement strand
CCAGGAGGAATATCCAAAGCTATAAATGAAGAGGACCGTCAAGAAATTGAAAAAATGGCAAAATCTTGTGTTGATTTCGCAAAACTTAGTTTAAAACTCTTCCATCAAATAGTTCTAGGAAATAGTCAATATGTTGATTTAATTAAAAGTGACGCTTATACAATGCAAACATACTATATGGGAATGGTCGATGAAAATAACAAGGTAAATTTCTATGATGGAAAAATCAGAGTAGTGAAGCCAAATGGTGATGAGTTCATAAAATTTGAAGGAAAAGATTACTTAAAACATTTAGGTGAACATGTTGAAGAGTGGACATATACAAAATTTCCATATCTTAAAGAAGTTGGCTGGAAAGGTCACAGATATGGACCAGATAGTGGAATCTATAGAGTTGGTCCATTGGGAAGATTAAATGCATCTGATGGCATGGCTACACCTTTAGCTCAAGCAGAATATGAAACCATGTATGAAACTTTAGGTGGAAAACCAGTGCATGGAACTTTGGCATTCCATTGGGCGAGATTAATTGAATTATTATATGCAACTGAAAGAGCA
>JARRKS010000233.1:0-3634 GCA_037387865.1 Flavobacteriaceae bacterium | reverse complement strand
GTCTTTTTGCCACTAATATTTTGAAGATGTCTACAATAAAATAAACGACTAGAATAGTTACTAAAAAAACAAAAATACCATCCGTACTATTGGTTAAAGAATTACCTATTAAAATAAAGCCAAGCCATCCTAACAGAACTCCAATATTAATAAAGTTTAATAAAAAGCCTTTTAAAAAAAGTTTTCCGTAATTTTTCTGAATTTCTACTTTATGATATTCTTTAACAATATATCTGAATGATTTTGATGTTTTAATAAAAGTGATAAAACCATAGGCAACCAACAAAACACCTCCAAAAATTAGAAAGCCAGGATCGTCTTTGACTTTTTCAAGAAGTCTATTTGTACTGTAAAAGGCTATTAAAATAAAAACAATATCGGCAAGAATGACGCCTAAATCAAATATAAGTGCGCTTTTGAACCCTTTAGTAGCTCCAGTTTCCAACAAGACAAAAAATACAGGTCCTATAGTGAACGACAGGATGACACCAAACGGAATTGCTGATATTATATCGTTAATCATAAAAACCCTTTTTCCTACTGGTTGTTAAGCTTTAATCCATACGTTTTATTCGTCCCCCTAAAACTTTGTTTTCGTCTACTCTTTCTGGGTTTCCGTAAATATAAATATCTCCACCAGCCCTGACTTTGGCATTAACTAAAGTTGATGCATTTACATAAGCTTCTCCAGCAGCCCTAATAGAAACATCTGTGAACTCAGTTTCAAGGTGTTCTGCCTTGTATGTTCCTCCTGTATAAATTGAGACGTCCTGATGTTTTGCTTTTCCATAAGCATGAACACTTGCTCCTGTGACTGACCTAATGTTGGCATATGTAACATCTATCTTTACTTTAATAAATGCTCCTTCTTGAGCATTTAAATCAATTTCATACTGTTTAATTTCATCTTCAGAATGAATATAAGCACCTTCATTTGCGTCTAAAACATCTACATTCGTGTAATACAAATTAATGCGAGTGTCTTCACCGTTAAATATTTTCTCTAAAGCCATTCTTATCTTAAGTTTTCCGTCTTTGTTTACAAACAAAACATCTTCCGTATTCTTTCCGAGAATCACTATTTTGTTTTCATCAGATTTTATAAGTTTGACCTCTATCAAATCATAGACTTTTAACGATTGAAACTCTCCTACTTTTTTCTCTATTCCTTTCTGTGAAGAAGCGAGCAAAGAAATACTCATTGTAAAGATTATTGCTAAATTTTTCATTTTTACTGTTTTAATTAAAGGATTAAATAATTGTTTTAACCAACTTTTACTGCGGTACCTGTTACAGACACCATAATATACATAGTTGATGGAAATGTCTCTACATCAACACTTATACCAACTATAGCATTTGCATTCATTTTTTTCGCGTTTTCCTTTATTTTTTGAAAAGCTTCTTCTTTTATCTGAAGTATACTCTCTTCTAAAGAATTGAAATATTTTTCAACGTTAAACGTGAACGCTGCTTTTCTTGTGTTTATACCAACACCCGAAACAACGCCAAGATAATCTTGTATTTTAAAGCCTTCAATAGTGTCTGTTGTAGTTAAAACCATAGTGTTAATTTATAAAGTAAAAAGTTAATGATTGTCGTTGTTTTTACCAATTAAATTGAAATCTAAATGTTTTCTAACTAAATCTGTTTCTTTAACTTTAACCACTACTTCATCTCCTAACTGATAGACATTCTTTGTGTTTCTACCAATAAGGGCATATTGGCTTTCATCAAAATCGTAATGATCGTCTTTAATATCTCTAATTCTTACCATACCTTCACATTTGTTTGAGATAATTTCAACATATATTCCCCAATCTGTAACTCCGGAAATTACGCCAAGAAATTCTTCATCTTCATGATCTTGCATAAATTTGATCTGCATATATTTTATAGAATCTCTTTCTGCTTTGGTTGCAAGATATTCCATGTCACTTGAGTGTTGACATTTGTCTTCATAGACATCTTCATTAACAGACTTTCCTCCGTCTAAATAGTGTTGTAGTAACCTATGAGCCATTACATCAGGATAGCGTCTAATAGGTGATGTAAAATGACTGTAATAATCAAAAGCTAAACCATAGTGACCTATGTTATGTGTTGTATATTCAGCTTTACTCATGCTTCGTATTGCTAAAGTATCAACTAAATTCTGTTCTTTTTTCCCAACAACGTCACGTAATAAATTATTAAGAGAGGTTGTTATAGATTTTCTATCCTTAAAATTAAGCTTATAACCGAATTTTGAAACTATACCTTGTAAAGCAGCTAGCTTGCTATCATCTGGTTCGTCGTGAACTCGATAAATAAATGTTTTCTTTGGGTTTTGTTTACCAATAAATTCTGCTACTTTTTTATTTGCCAATAACATAAATTCTTCAATTAGTTTATTAGCTTCTTTACTGGTTTTAAAATAAACACCTGTAGGATTATTGTCAGCATCTAAATTGAACTTTACTTCTACTTTATCAAATGAAATAGCTCCAGAGCTCATGCGTTTTCTTCGCATAATCTTTGCTAAATCATTCATTTTTAAAATAGCGTCTGCAATGGTTTGTTCTGTTTTATAAGCACTTCCAGTAAGAGATACTTCTTTTGGAACTAGGTTGGTTTTAGATTCTATCACAGATTGTGCTTCTTCATAAGCGAATCTAGCGTCAGAATAGGTAACTGTTCTACCAAACCAATGGTTTTTAATTTCCGCTTTATCATTCATTTGAAAAACCGCTGAAAAGGTATATTTTTCTTCATGCGGCCTTAAAGAACATGCGTTATTGGATAGAATTTCTGGTAGCATTGGTACTACTCTATCTACTAAATAAACCGACGTTGCCCTTTCATATGCTTCATCATCCAGAACCGTGTTCTCTTTTACGTAATGAGAAACATCTGCTATATGAATTCCTATTTCGTATAATCCGTTATTAAGAACTTGAAACGATAACGCATCATCAAAATCCTTTGCGTCTTTTGGATCTATGGTGAATGTTAAAACATCGCGCATATCTCGACGTTTAGCAATTTCTTCCTTTGTTATTGAGGTGTCTATTTTATTAGCATAGTCTTCAACTTCATGAGGAAACTCATAAGGTAAGCCGTACTCGGCTAAAATAGAATGGATTTCGGTATTGTGTTCACCGGGTTTTCCTAAACCGTAAGGAGAATCTGCTTTTTCTGGCCAATCATCCAGAGATACCAAAACCTTATCGCCATCTTCAGCTTTATTAATTTTGTTAATAGGCACAAAAATATCTTTATACATTTTTGTGCTGTCTGGTATTACAAATGCAAAATTCTTATTGTTCTGAATTTGAATAACACCAACATAATCGCTTTTTGCTCGTTTTAAAACTTGTGTAATTTCACCTTCTTGTCTTCCTCTTCTTTGTCTTTTATAAACATACAGTTCTACTTCATCGCCATCAAGAGCTCTATTAATATTGTTTGAAGCAATATAAATATCGTCTTCAAAATCATCACAGATAACGTAGCCTGAACCCTTATGAGAAAGATCTAAAATCCCTGTGTGATATTCTGTAGTAACTATTGCCTTAAATTTTCCTCTTTCTGTTTCTTCAATTTCTCCTTTAGCTTTTAATTGTTGTAGTTTTTTAATAATTTGATTTCTACT